>CAZGUN010000089.1:0-1501 GCA_964529125.1 uncultured Candidatus Saccharibacteria bacterium | reverse complement strand
AATTGACGATCAGGGAAGAGTAGTTCTGCCGCCCAACTTAAAAGAGTATGCAGGTTTGGATAAAAAAACGATTGTGATTGGCGCGGGGGATCACGTTGAGGTTTGGGATGCGGAAGTTTGGAAAGAGTATCTGGCTAAAATTTCGGAAAGCCTGGCTGCCGAGTAAATGCATATGGCAAAGAGCTACCACGTTCCGGTTTTGTTAAATGAGGCGACTGAGGCTTTGAAGATTACGGCGGGTGGAAAATACATTGACTGTACTTTGGGAGATGGGGGTCACACTTTGGAGATTTTGAAAAAAGGTGGAAAGGCTTTGGGCATCGATCTGGACGAAGGTTCATTAAAAAGGGCAAAAGAAAGAATTGCGGAGGCAGGTTTTGAAAATAATTTTGCTACCGCTCATGGAAACTTTGGGGACATTGAAAACTTGGCAAAAGCAAATGATTTTAGCGAAGTAAACGGGATTATTTATGACCTAGGTTATAGCTCTTCGCAGCTTGAAGAGGAAGATTTAGGGATAAGCTTTTCTCAAGACCAGCCGCTTGATATGAGGTTGGACAAAAGTTTACAGGTAACAGCAGCAGATTTAGTTAATGCTTTGCCCGGAATTGAACTGGAAAAGTTATTTAGGGAATACGGTGAAGAAAGGCTTGCGAAAAGATTTGCTCAAGCAATTGTTGCGCATCGCGATTTGAAGAAGTTTGAATCAACAAAGGATTTAGTTGACGTCCTGGTTGGTTCTACTTCTCCAGGTTACGATAACAACCGGTTGCATCCTGCAACCAGGGTTTTCCAGGCGTTGCGAATTGCCGTTAACGACGAACTCGAAAACTTAAGGTTATCACTGCCTCGGGCTGCACGCCTTCTACTGCCTGGCGGGCGAATGGTGATCATATCATTTCATTCGCTTGAGGATCGGATTGCAAAACAATTCGATTCGGGCGTGCAGCCCGTAGAAAAAAAGCCGGTGTTACCTTCGCAGGACGAAGTAAGAGAGAATCCGCGCGCAAGAAGCGCCCGCATGAGAATTTTCGAGAAACAAAACTGAAATGAAACTAAAACTGCCAAAAATTAAAACAAACAAAGCAAGCCTACTCAAACTTAGCACTAAACTTACGTTTTTTCTTTTAGTACTAAGCTTAACCTCCCAAGTTGTTATTACTAATAAGTACGCCGTTAAAGGAAGCGAAATGGCCGCTTTATTAGACCGACAGGAAACGTTGGAAAGAGAAGTGTCTTCTTTAAAGCTTGAGATTTCGAGAATTTCTTCCCTGGCATCAATTGAGGAGCAAGCCTACGCTTTAGGTTTTCTGGAATATAATCAGCCGATGGCCGTGATTAGTTCGGCCCAGTTTGCTGCGGCAACAACTTCGGGCGCGGGTTTTTAATAAGTGTCCCGTTTAAACCTTTTAATTTTTATCCAAGGCCTCGTAGCCGCGCTTTTTATTTCCCGTCTTTTTTACATTCAAATCATTCAACACGAAAAATACAAAGCGATGGC
>CAZGUN010000088.1:0-1518 GCA_964529125.1 uncultured Candidatus Saccharibacteria bacterium | reverse complement strand
CTAAGTAACTGTTAAATAATAAGTAGTACATTTGGTCTAAACTAATTATTATGTTTAGCGATGATGAATTACACAAAAAATTCAAATCAATCTTGCCTTATTTGAATGAACAGGCTGCCCGTTTATACCTTGGTAGTGAGGCTCAAATTTTAGGTAGGGGAGGTAAGCAGTTGGTGGCAAAGTTGGCAGGTGTAAGTCGGGTAAGAATAGATAAGGGGATTGCAGAATTAATTGCCGGGAAAGTAGTGAAAGAAGATAACCCTTTACAAAAAATAAGAAAGGCTGGTGGTGGCCGTAAACAGCATAAGGAAAGCCAGGTTGGTTTGATGGAAGCGTTGGAGTCAATCGTAACCCCACATACCAGGGGCGACCCCATGAAAGTGCTTTTATGGAGTAGCAAAAGCTTACGCAATATCGAAAAATCGTTAAAAGAAAAGGGGTATTTGGTAAGCTATGTAACGGTCGGAGAATTATTAAAATCCCTAGGCTATAGTTTGCAGGGAAACAAGAAAACAGATGAGGGTGGTAATGTTCCTGACAGAAATGAACAGTTCGAATTTATCAACCAAACTGCTTTGTCCTTTATGGCTGATAATGCACCGGTAATATCTGTGGATTGTAAAAAGAAAGAGTTGATAGGAAACTTTAAGAATGCAGGCACAGAGTGGTTTCTACAAGGTAAGGCCCCTGAAGTAAACGTGTATGATTTTATAGATAAAGAACTAGGAAAAGCTGTTCCATATGGGGTATATGATATTGCTAAAAATGAAGGCTGGGTAAGTGTGGGCATTAGTAAGGATACGGCAGAATTTGCAGTAAACAGCATCAGGACCTGGTGGCAACAAATGGGTAAAGAACAATATCCTTTAGCGAACAAACTTTTGGTGACTGCCGATGGTGGTGGCAGTAACAGTTCAAGAAGCCGGTTGTGGAAAAAGGAACTGCAAACATTAGCAACAGAAACAGAATTGGAAATACATGTTTGCCACTTTCCGCCAGGCACCAGTAAATGGAATAAAATCGAACATCGAATGTTTTCATACATTACCAAAAACTGGAGGGCAAAACCATTGGAAAGTTTGGAAGTAATTGTAAATTTAATAGCAAATACCACAACCCAAAAGGGGTTGACGATAAAGGCTAAAGCAGATAAAATTCAATATGAGAAAGGGTTAAAAGTAGATGATGAAGCATTGAAAAAAATTAATCTGACAAACAAGGAATTCAGAGGAGACTGGAATTACAAAATTAGCCCGTAATGTATCAGTTATTTTTTAACAATCACTTAATGTCATAAAGACGAAGAAGAAAAGAGATTTACTTCTAAATAATAAGAAATTAAACCCTTAGAATTTCTATATTTCGGCTAAAGCCTGTCCTTTATTATTTTTTGTCCACGACATAAAGGCCGTGGCAATTATCTAAATTTTTATACAAACCACGATCTGGAGGTTCGTGGCAATATTGGCTATACAAATCGTGATAGAACCCTCTTTGACCTTATCTACTATGTTTATT
>CAZGUN010000087.1:0-1626 GCA_964529125.1 uncultured Candidatus Saccharibacteria bacterium | reverse complement strand
CATAAAAAATGGTTTAAATTTTTATAAATCCAAACACTATTGTCCGACAAAAAATTAAAAGGGTGAGCTAAAATAGTCACCCCTTTTTAGTTATGTTTGAGTTACTACACTTAAACAAATAACTATGAGTGAAATTAAGCAATTTGTCGGACAGCCGGTTTTATCTCAAATACTTTCTTGTATTTCTACTGCTACTATAAATAAAGCATGCAGAAAACATGATGCTAACCGATACTACAAGAAAATTCCTGTTCGGGTTCATTTAGTAAGCTTGCTCTATGGTGTGTTTAGCTACTGTAATGGGCTCCGGGAGCTATGTGAAGGCATGTTGGCATGTGAAGGTAGGCTTACACATCTTGGTCTTGATAAAGCTCCGGCACGCAGTACTTTATCGGATGCAAACACCAAGCGCAGCTATTTGTTTTTTGAAACGGTTTATTTTGAACTGCTTGCTCAATATCACAGCTTTATCTCGGACAGCCGGTTAAAAGGGCTTAGTATTCGAAACTTGAAGATTATAGACAGCACTACCATTCGATTATTCAGTGATATTTTGAGAGGGGTAGGTCGCAATACCAAAGATGGTTCCCGTAAGAAAGGAGGCATTAAGGTGCATACGCTCATGGATGCTTTTAGCGGCGTAGCCGAGTTTGTGCGCATGACCGAAGCCAGGGTACATGACCGCCAATTCCTTTACCACCTTGATTTACCGTCTAATAGTTTCATAGTCTTTGACAAGGCTTATAACCTGTACAGCCAATTTGCAAAATGGACAACCAAAAAAATCTGGTTTGTTAGCCGTATGAAGGACAACGCCGTCTATCATGTAACCAAAGTAATAACCGATAATACAAAAAAGAAAAATCCAAAGGGTGTTTTAAAAGACCAATATATTACTATAGGATATAAAAACACAAAGGGAGAATTACTTCGCTTAAAGTTGCGCAGAATTACTTTCAAAGCCGAAGATGGAAAAATATATGTATTTATCACTAATAATTTTACTCTTCCCGCTTCGCAAATAGCCTTGATTTATAAAATTAGATGGATGATAGAAATATTATTCAAGCAAATCAAACAGAATTTTCCCTTGAGGTATTTCTGGGGCAACAGTGAGAATGCCATCAAGATGCAGGTGTATTGTGTGCTGATAGCACAAATACTAATGGTTGTAATCAGAAAAAAGGCAGCTACCAAAAAGTCGTTTGCCAATATGATAACAGTAATAAGATTACATTTAATGAGTTATGTAGAACTATTTGAATTTATTAAAGACACTTATAAAGCCTGGAGAAAAACACACAATGCGCCCAATGCTTTTGCTACCTGATTTACACCCCTCAACTACCCCTGTTTTTGAAACAAGTCTTTTTATTCTCCAAACCCGTATACTATAAGGAATGTATAGGTTATTGCCATAACTTTAGTCGGACAATAATGTAAAATTATAAGTTTTTTATGTTCAGATAGTGGGAGCCATGATTACCCAATATTTCGCAGGGAAGCTAGAGGGTTAGGCCTTCATATTGAAACGCCTTCAATGGACTCGTATAAAATTATAAAAGAAGTTTATGATAGTATATATAGTGAGTTAGAAATAAATAATGTATTTAATCCAAATGCAAT
>CAZGUN010000086.1:0-1681 GCA_964529125.1 uncultured Candidatus Saccharibacteria bacterium | reverse complement strand
TTTCCGAAACAATATCACCTTCGTAAACTTTTCCTTCCGAACCGTCCACGCTAATAATTTCCCCATCGCGGAGTATTTTCGTCGCCTCGCCCGCACCCACCACCGCAGGAATTCCAAGCTCGCGGCTCACGATTGCCGCGTGCGAGGTTCTACCGCCCTTATCCGTAAGAATAGCCGCGGCTCTTTTCATAGCCGGCACATAGTCGGGGTTGGTCATTTCCGCAACCAGAATGTCACCCTCTTTAACTTTAGTGATTTCGCCCGGCTTTTTAATAATTCTCACCGGCCCGCTCGCCGCGCCCGGCGATGCCGCCAAACCTTGGAGCAAAAGTTTTGCATGCTTTTCATCTGAGACGGTAATTGAGCCTACAATTTTTCCTTCTGTGTTTAAGGTTGTGACGGGCCTGGACTGAACAATATATAAAGTTTTGTCCTGATATCCCCACTCCATATCCTGCGGCCTGCCATAGTGCTTTTCTACTTTCATTCCAAGTTTAGCCAGCTCAATCACATGTTTATCATTAAGCTTCTGTTTCTCCTGGTAGGCTTTCGAAACCTTTACCTCACCCGCATCGGTAAGTTGCCAAGTTTGTTTTACAATTTGTTTTTGCGTTATTTCGCCGGTTTTTTTACTTACGATAAATTGATCAGGGGTTATTTCGCCCGAAACAATAGGCTGACCCAAACCGTAAGCCGCCTCAATTGAAACCTCGCCCCGATTGTTCGTAATGGGATTGACCGTAAACATTATTCCCGAAACTTCAGACTGCACCATTAGCTGAACCGGAACAGCAATTCCAACTTTCATATGATTAAACTTATTTTCAGTTCTATAAAAAATCGCACGCGCTTCAAACAAAGACGCCCAACACTTTTGGACAGATTTAATAACATCTTTTGCACCTTGAATGTTTAAGTAAGTCTCCTGCTGGCCCGCAAACGAAGCATCGGGCAAGTCTTCAGCTGTAGCCGAGGAACGCACTGCCACCTTTTTATCAAAATCCCCACTTAGCTCGTGGTATGCCTCGGCAATAAGTTTAGCTAGGTCTTTAGGCATCTGGGCGGCTAAAATCGCAGTTTTAATGTTTTTCGATGCTTCAATAAGTTTTTTGGAATCCTGGGTATCTAAACCGGAAAGTTCAGTTAAAATTTTTTGGCGTAATGAGGTTTTTTTTAGGAATTCAAAATAGGCATAGGCAGTAACACAAAATCCGTTAGGAACGGGGATTCCAGCTCGGTACATTTCACCAAGGTTTGCGCCCTTACCCCCAACCAAAGAAATACTATTTTTTGAAACTTCTTCAAACCAGAGAATTTGAGCAGTCTTTCTGGGCATAGTTAAAGTATAACAGGCAATGTGAAGATAAGTTTAGTGCCTTTCGGCTTATTATCTTCAACCCAAATTTTACCCCCGTGCGCTTCGACAATTCCCTTAGTTATAACCAGCCCAAGGCCCGTACTGGGCATTTCAGGGTCATTAGATTTATGTAACTGCACAAATTTGTGAAATAGTTGAGGTTTTTTATCTTCAGGAACCCCCTCACCCGTATCTGCAACCTCAACCCTAACTGAATTTCCACCTTCAGCCTTTGTTGTAACAGTAATCCCGCCCTCCTGCGTAAACTTTATCGCGTTGGACAGTAGATTATTCAGGATCTGTTCGATCTTTCCGCGATCCTGC
>CAZGUN010000085.1:0-1693 GCA_964529125.1 uncultured Candidatus Saccharibacteria bacterium | reverse complement strand
TTGGGAATTCGTGGGCTTTCTTTGTCGCGACTTGAAGAGGCAATCATTAAGCCTGTCGGAATGGTTTTAGTTACCGGACCTACGGGCTCTGGTAAAACGGTAACGCTTGCTTCGGCCTTGAGCAACCTTAACACAACCAAAGTAAACATCGTTACTATTGAAGATCCGGTTGAAATTAGAATCCCTGGTGTTAATCAGGTTCAGGTGAACCCTCAGGCCGGTTTAACCTTTGCTACGGGCTTAAGGTCTTTCTTGCGACAAGACCCAAACATCATAATGGTCGGGGAAATTCGAGACGGCGAAACGGCCGAGCTGGCAATTCACGCGGCGCTCACTGGGCACTTGGTACTTTCAACTTTGCACACAAACTCGGCGGGTGGATCAATTCCAAGACTTTTGGACATGGGCGTTGAAAACTTCCTACTTGCCTCAACCTTAAACGCAGTTCTTGCGCAAAGACTTGTTCGTAAAATCTGCGTAGATTGCAAGGAAGACTATTCCCCGCCTCCGGAAATTGTCGATGATATAAAAAGGATTGTTGGCGCAATCCAACATTCACAAATTTTAATGAGCAAAGATAAAACAATAGTTGACGCGGTAAAGCTTGGTCAGGGAGAGAACATAAAGGTGTTTCGGGGCAAGGGTTGCGAAAAGTGCAATGGAACAGGATACCGCGGCAGAACCGGTATTTTTGAAGTTATGATTATGAGCGATAAAATTCAGACACTAACGCTTGGGCGCTCGTCAGAGTCGCAAATCCAGGCGGCGGCAGTTGAGGACGGAATGCTAACTTTAGATCAGGATGGGTACTTGAAGGTGTTGGAAGGAATAACTACTATTGAGGAGGTATTAAGAGTTTCGAAAGGATAATGGCAAAATTTAACGTATCACAATTATTAGAAAGTGTTGTAAAAATGGGGGCATCGGATTTGCACCTAAGTGTTGGTGTATCTCCTGTTATTAGAGTAAATACTGCCCTTTCTCCCCTTTCGGACATTCCGCCTCTTACGGTTGAAGACGTCGACTTTTTTATTTCGCAAATTTTAAATCAGGAACAAAAAGATATTTTGGATGTAAATAAAGAACTTGATTTATCGGTAGCGCTTGGAAGCCAAGTTAGATTTAGGGTAAATGTGTTTTTCCAAAAAGGTTATCCGTCTATCGCAATGAGAACAATTCCATTAATTGTGCCAACTTTAGATAAATTAGGCCTTCCCCCAATCGTAAACTCCATTTCTGATCTAAAACAAGGCTTGGTTTTAGTAGCAGGTCCTACTGGACATGGAAAATCAACCACAATTGCGGGCATGATTCAAAGAATTAATGAAACCCGCGCAGAGCATATTCTCACCATCGAAGACCCAATTGAGTACATTTTTACCAACAAAAAATCACTAATTGAACAAAGAGAGATGTATTTGGATACTCACTCATGGGACGTGGCGCTAAAAGCAGTTCTTAGGCAAGACCCAAACGTAGTTTTTATTGGTGAAATGAGAGATCACGACTCTATGGCTGCAGCCTTAACAATTGCCGAAACTGGACACTTAGTTTTTACGACCCTTCACACAAATTCCGCCTCCCAAACAATAGACAGAGTCATAGACTCATTTCCTGAAGGCCAACAGGATCAAATCCGCACGCAGCTTTCGCAAAGTCTGGAGGCGGTTATTTCGCAAAGAATCATTCCTTC
>CAZGUN010000084.1:0-1736 GCA_964529125.1 uncultured Candidatus Saccharibacteria bacterium | reverse complement strand
CTCCATAGCGTATTATCACTAATAGCACATGAGTGCTAAGGGTGTCAATGGGGTTTTGATGAGTTTCAGGATCTGCGATCCTATAGTGTTTGACGCATTGGTGAAACCGATGTATAATGAGCGGGCAAATAGGTTTTATCTATCCAAATTCTGGAGGTTACAGATGCCTAAGAAATTTTACAACCCGGCCGGGATCTTCTCCACAGATAACGCGCAAGCGGACCAAGATCAGATCGATGCGGAGAGGGGCCCTCTTGAGGACGAGTTCGAAGAAGATGGGTACTACCCCGAGGATCCTGAGGAGGACTTGGGAGACGTGACCCGCATCGTCTTCGTTTGCTCAGACACCGAAAACCCAGATATGTGGTGGACGCAAAAAGATGTTTCTGAGGGCGAATTGGAAGCCGAAATGGAAACGGCCCAGAAGGAGCACGACCAAGCATGTAAATGTGGTCTGCCCATCAAAATCGCCGAGTAAGACTAAAGATTCAAACTAAAAGCCCCGCAAAGGAGATTCATTTTCCTAGCGGGGTTTTTAACTATTCTATACCACCCCATAGTGTTGACGTCTTGGTTAAATAGAGGTATAATCACAACGCGGACCCTAGATTAGGGACCAAAAAAGTTTCAAGCCATCAACCTTAAAAGGAGGAACAAATGGCCAAATTCTTTACAAGCACGAACAATGGTGTCACCGCTGTGATGACGGAGGAGGCGCACCGAAAGCTCGAGGAACGCCACGCCCTTATCATAGAAGCCAAGGGGAAAGGCCTTGGAATACCGCAACTGCCTCTAGTACTGCCAATCTTTACGTTTAGCAAGCCGGAGCACCGCTCATTCAAATATATGACCGGGACTTTGGTACTCATGAATCGTCTGTTAGATGAACATGAGGTTCTTCTCAACGGCAACATCTGGGTACCTTTTTCCAACGGCATTGAGTTAGGTAGCCATGGGGTTGAACAACAACTTTTCGAGCAACAGTTCATGACCAGTTTGGACGAAGCGTTTGAAGCCTTTGGGCTGATGATGCAGTCCAACAGCTAAATTCTTACGAACCAATGAAAGGCGTTAGCTCTCATCTTAACTGAGCTAACGCCTTTTTCTTTTTATCAACTTTTTAAAACTTGTCTAAACGCCTCTTGTGGAATTTCGACTTTTCCAAACTTCTTCAAACGTGCCTTACCCTTCTTCTGCTCTTTCAGCAACTTATCTTTTCGTTCTCTATGCCCACCAGACATTTTCGCCAAAACATTTTTGCCCATGGAAGAAATATCTTCACGCGCGACAATTTTCCCGCCAATTGCCGCCTGGAGCGAAACCTTAAATTGTTGTTTTGGAATTACATCTTTAAGCTTTTTCAAAACTTCCCGACCTTCTTCCTCAGCTGTATCTTTTAAAACTAAGCGCGACAAAGGTTCGACAACATCTCCATGAACCAATACATCAAGTTTTACAACATCAACCGGTCGATATTCCAAAAAATCGTAATCCAAACTCGCAAATCCGGAAGAAACGCTTTTTAGTTCGTCAAAGAAATTAAAAACCAGCTCAATCAAAGGCAACTCATATTCGAGCACTACTCTATCTTGTGAAGGGTACTCAACTTTTTTCTGAATTCCCCGCCTTTCTTCACAAAGTGTCAAAACTCCGCCAATATATTCAGCTGGGGTTACGATGTGAAGCAAAATCCATGGCTCGCGGACTTCGGCAATACGGGTTCTGTCGGGATACTC
>CAZGUN010000083.1:0-1739 GCA_964529125.1 uncultured Candidatus Saccharibacteria bacterium | reverse complement strand
CGGCTTTTTTGTCTTCGGATATACCAATCCCGTTATCAGTAACTATAACTTCAAGATTCTGCCCCTTATCTATTAGGCTTTTCAAGTTAATTAAGTTTTCTCTTAAAACATGTCCGGTGTTTGTATTAGCGATTAAGATGCTTACTTTTTTCATACTGCCTTATGATAACAAATGCCGAATAGTTACGGAAACTATTCGTTGAGCTTCAAGTAAATACGTTCCTAACTCCATGAACCAAAGAAGGGGCGCGGCATATTTATTTTTGTAGTGTTTTTTCATAAAAGTTCTCATGGCGCTGGTTGAACTTTGCGCGTACTCAGTTTTTAGCGATAAGGAAGCCTTCTCTTTTGTGCCCGCTTCCCCACTCTTGCTACCTGGAACTCTTGTTTTAAGATGTCCTGATTCCCACTGGGGTAGGTACATAACTTTATGTCCCGACTCCTTAATTTTGTAACACAGGTCTAAATCTTCTCCGTGAACGTAATAGTCTGGGTCAAAACCGCCCATTTCTTCAAAAACGCTTCTACGGACTAGCATAAAGCCAAAAACGCAGGCATCAATTTCGTGTGGTACATCAAGATTTTCAAAAGACATGAAGTATGAATTAAAAAGCTTTGATTTGGGAAAGAGTAGGTAAAGACCTGTAAGCCTTGTGAAAGAGTTCCACGGTGTGGGAAACGCCCTGTGCGCGTCAGGATCAAGCGCACCCTTTTCTAAATATAACTTTGGAGTTGCCAAACCGATATTTGAGTGGGCCTCCATATAACCAACCATCCCACCAATTGTTCTATTTCTTGGATACGCATCGGGGCCAAGAAATAAAAAGTAGTCTCCCGTTGCAATTTTAGCCCCCGCGTTGCTTGAAGCCGAAAGGCCTTTATCTTCACTTTCTACCAATGTAACGCTTGGATACTGACTTTTTATCATCTCGACGCTGTTATCAGTTGATCCCCTATCTACCACGATTACTTCCAGGTCTTCGTAGTCGTGCTTTTTAATCTCTTCCAGGTTTCTTAAGCCTGCCTGCAAGAGTTTTGCCGTATTTTTGTTCGAAATAATAACGCTTACTTTCGTCATGACTGCCTCATCAATCATTATACTATAAAACAAATTTTGCGATAATCAAATGCTTACAAATTGTATAAATGTGCTAAAATAAGCCTATGAACAAACTATTAACAATGCTTAAATCCAAGGTTTCGGGCGACAAAGCCCCAGCTAAGGTCGGTACGGTGAGTGATATGAATGAATCAATGTGTGAATGTGGTGGAGATTGTGGATGCGGTCATGGACATGCTCACGCTAACGCACATAAGCACATGCACGAGTGTAGCTGCTAACAACCATTTAACTTATTTCCCTGAAATTTTATTGAACCTCAAATAGCGCATCGGCGTAGGTCCAAAATGCGTCGTTACCGCCGGCTTGGGCTACACACTCTGAAGCTATCGAGGCACCTCTGGCGCTTGGGTGGATAGACTCAAGCGGGAACTGTCTGTAAACCCAGGCAAACTGGTCGCCGTAATCTTCCATGGCTTGCTTTACCGTTGGGTGAAATTGTTGGCAGAATGGGCATTCAAAGTCTGAATACTCAATTAAAATAACGTCGGCGTTTGCGCTACCTCTAAGATGCTCATCAGGTGAGACAGGATCCAGGTCTCCAGTAAAGTCCCCAGCCCCACCAGCTAAAAGTCCGTCAATATACTGGCTTAGTGTTTCGTAAGGAACCGCGCCTGGT
>CAZGUN010000082.1:0-1885 GCA_964529125.1 uncultured Candidatus Saccharibacteria bacterium | reverse complement strand
TCAAATTCATTAAAAAGGAGCTTGCCAAAGATTTAACCTACTCTATAACAATAGTTCGGTAACTTTTTAAAATGTGGATAAGTGGAAAACTAAATTAGGATAAAAATAAGAAAGGCATTAGAAATTTGTATGCTAAACCCAAATTCTAATGCCTTTAACAAGATCAGTGATCTTGTTAGTGCAAGTCTACAAAAGTTGTCAAATATTAACAAGCCCCGATTAAAATTCTTTTCCACAGTTTTTGAACTATGGCTTGGATTACCGCTCCGCTATACGATGCTTAATTTAAGCAGAGTAGGAAGCTATTGCGAAAAAAGTTTCCGTCTTCATTTTGAGAAGTTCTTTGATTTTGTTTCTTTCAATGCCGCACTGATTAAAAAAAGCTGTGGAAAAGAACTAATTGCAGCCTTTGATCCATCCTATATTCCCAAGAGTGGTAAGCAAACACCTGGCTTAGGCAGATGGTGGAGTGGCAAAGATCAATGCACATTAAAAGGGTTGGAGATCAGTTGCCTGTCCATAGTAGATGTAGCAGCGGGAACAGCTATGTCACTGGAAGCGGTACAAACACCATCCAAAGAAGTATTGCAGGCAAAAAAGCAAAACCTCGTAAGTCATTATGTGAGCATCATAACAAAGCAGATGCCTATACTAAAACCAATGGTAAAATATCTGGCGGCAGATGGCTATTTTATGAAACATGATTTTATTGTTCCGTTGCTGGCAGAAGGCTTTCATGTTATTACCAAGATGCGGCCGGATGCCAATTTAAGATATCCCTATAATGGAGTTAAGAAAAGCGGTCGGGGAAGACCCAAAGCTTATGATGGGAAAGTAGATTGCAACAATATTGACAAGCGCCGCATTAAAAAGTTTTATGAAGATCAGGAAGCAACTTATTACAGCGGCATAGTGTATTGCATGGCATTAAAACGATTAGTAAGGATTGTGTACCTGCAAGACAAACAAACAAACCGGTATGAGATTTTTGTTTGCACCGATACGTTAATAAAACAGGAATTGATATTGAAGTATTACCGGCTCAGATTTCAGATAGAGTTTCTGATCAGGGATGCCAAGCAACATTGTGGACTGGAAGAGTGTCAGGCAAGAAGTGAAAACAAATTATATTTTCATTTTAATATGGCATTGAGTGCGGTGTCAGTTGCTAAAGCGGCTGTATGGCTTTCGCTGCCAAAAGAAAAAAGGGAAGCCTTCTCTATGCGAAACATCAAACTGATGTATTATAATAAAATAATGACGGAAAGAATATTTTCAAACTTAGCTTTAGACCTGAATTGTAAAAAAATAAAACGGCTTTATTACCAATGCCTGGATATTGGGCGATTGGCAGCTTAAAAATTACCGAACTATTGTTTCATAAGACCAGTATTTAATTATGCGACCAAAACTTTTACTTCTATTGCTTTTTACAAATAGTTCTTCTTTTGCACAGCAATCATTAACTACGGAACAAATAAACCGCCTCGCTGATGCCGGTAAGGTATATGGGTATATCAAATATTTTCATCCCTTCCTTCAATACAAAAACATTAATTGGGACTCTGCTTTTGCCTCAAATGTTGAAGGAATTATTGATGCAAAGAATAAAAATGAATATGCGGCAGTTATGCAGCGAATTCTTTCTTCACTCGATGATAGTTTAACAACTGCAACAAGTATCCCAAAAAGCGATATTGAATACAAGATACAATTGACCACCTATAACATTAAGGATAGTATATTATACGTAACCATGAATGACGCCACTCCTGAAAATGTCTATACCATCATGCATGAAGCGTTGCAAAATATAAGTAAGGTCAAGGGGGTAATCTTTGACATGCGTAGCCCCTTGAATTCTCCATATTTTAATGACACATAT
>CAZGUN010000081.1:0-1963 GCA_964529125.1 uncultured Candidatus Saccharibacteria bacterium | reverse complement strand
AAAAATGAGGGGATTGGTTTTGGGGAGTTCACCGGAGGTGTTGCTTGAACATGGGTTTGCCGAAAGCCTGGGTTACATTAAATTTGAAAGAGTATTAAATTAGCCCGGCCTTCGGCAAGCCCCTGCCGTTAGCGGTAATTATATCGAACATCAATAAAGAATGAACACATTAGAAAATAAAAGAATTCAGTCTATTGATCTACTTCGGGGATTAGTAATGTTACTAATGGCGCTAGATCATGTCAGAGATTTT
This sequence comes from uncultured Candidatus Saccharibacteria bacterium, assembly GCA_964529125.1. Classification (GTDB taxonomy): domain Bacteria; phylum Patescibacteriota; class WWE3; order UBA101185; family UBA10185; genus 2-01-FULL-42-13. The sequence goes on along the minus strand of CAZGUN010000081.1, from coordinate 1,710 downwards.
TACCATTACGATTCTTTCATGTATGACCCAACAGATTTATCACAAACGACTGTCCCTGTATTTTTAACACGATTCATAACACACTTTTGTGCACCAGTTTTTTGTTTTTTAGCAGGCACTTCTGCTTTTTTTGTAGGTACAAAGAAGAATATTAATTCACTATCAATTTGGCTTTTAAAAAGGGGTTTATGGTTAGTTATAGTTGAATTCACAATTGTAAATTTTGGATGGTATTTTAGATTCAACACCACTTTTATTGACTTAGCAGTTATTTGGAGTTTAGGAGTTTCTATGATTTTCCTTGCAGGATTAATCCGTTTACCAAAACCAATTGCCATACTAATAGCACTATTGTTTGTGTTTGGTCATAATTTACTTGATTCTTTTAAACCGATACCAGACGATATTTTAAGTAAGCTTTGGTATGTTTTTCATATAGAAGGCGAGTTTAAACTAGTGTCATGTCAATTAAATAATGTCTGTTAAATTAATTTTTATATATCTTTGCCATCCAAAAAGATGGTACACTATAAAGTAACACTAACAAAGACAGAGCGAGAGGAATTGAAGGCCATTGTGGGTAAGGGCAAACACAGTTCCCTTCAATTTCGGAACGCTTGTATTTTACTCAATTGTGATGAAGGAAAGTTTGGGAAAAAGCTTGCAAATGACCAAATAGCTCAAGTGCTTCAGGTTAATAGCAAGACAGTAGAACGATTAAAGCAGCGGTTTGTAGAAGAAGGTTTTGATGTGTGTATGGATCGGAAACCATATCCGGCCAAACAAAAATTAAAAACGGATGGAGATTTCGAGGCTCATTTAATAGCCATCAGTTGTAGCAAAAGCCCCAGTGGGTATGCCCGTTGGTCACTGCGAATGTTGGCAGATAAAATGGTTGAGCTAAAATATGCCGAAAGAGTATCGCATGAAACGGTACGTCAGGTTTTAAAAAAAACGAACTTAAGCCGTGGAAAGTAAAAGGATGGATAATACCACCTTTAGAAAGCGGTGATTTTGTGGCACATATGGAATCGGTCTTGGATGTGTACAAAACATCTTATAATAAAGCTATTCCTATTGTTTGTATGGATGAGTCTCCCAAGCAACTGATAAAGGAAACCCGCCTTCCAATAGCAAGAAAGCCGGGTAGCGAAGCTAAAGCAGATTATGAATATGAACGATGTGGTGTAGCAAATATTTTCATGGCCAATGAGCCATTGGCAGGGAAGCGGTATGTAAAAGTAACGGAAAGAAAAACGAAAACAGATTGGGCTGTATTTATAAAAGAAATAGCAGATCAGCATTATCCTTCAGCTAAAAAAATAAGATTGGTGATGGATAACCTGGCAACGCACAAACCGGCAGCGTTGTATGAAACATTTTCGCCAAAGGAGGCAAAGAGAATATGGGATAGGTTTGAATTTATATACACGCCAAAACACGGCAGTTGGTTGAATATGGCGGAAATAGAACTGAATGTGTTGATGGGACAATGCTTAGACAGAAGAATTGACGACATAGAAATAATGAAGCAAGAGGTAAAGGCGTGGCAAAAAGATCGTAATAACAAAGAGGCGATCATTAACTGGCAGTTTACTAATGACAAAGCTAGGATAAAACTTAAAAAACTGTATCCGACAATTTTAACTTGACATGACACTAGTCGCCGAAGTAAATCTTTCTGGACAAGGTAACCATCAAAACAAATAG
>CAZGUN010000080.1:0-1984 GCA_964529125.1 uncultured Candidatus Saccharibacteria bacterium | reverse complement strand
AAATAAATTTTAAACCTCTTTTTTATTACATTTCTATTTAATTCAACCAAAACACAATGACTGCTAAATATTTACTGACTCTTTTTTTGCTGCCAGCTTCGCTTTTCTTAAATGCTCAATTCAATTACAAAGAAGGGAATGTGATAACAAATATTAATCGTTTAGTAAATTAGTAAGGGTAAAATTGCTAGGCTGCATATCTGACGTGCTTTTCATGAAAATACTTTTGCACCTGCCTTCTGTCATTTTTCCTTTTGTTCATAAACTCTTCTACATTATTTTTCATCTGAGCCTTGTTGATAGGGCGTTTCTTCCCTATCACATTTGTTTTTAAATCTTGGTTTACATACTCCTGGGCATTAAGCTCCGGGCTATATGGTGGCAGAAAAAATAACTCAATTCTATTTTTATGTTCTTCCAGCCATGCCTGTACCTCTTTGGTCTTGTGTGCTGTGTGCCCATCCACCACTAAAAATATTTTCTGCTGTTTGTGCCTGATCAGCCGGGTCAAAAACTCAAGGAATACTTTTCCATTGAATGTGCCATCCAATATCATAAACTCCACATGCCCCTTATTGCTGATTGCAGATACCATGTTTAAAGAAAAGCGTTGCCCTGTTTTCTTAATTACGGGTGTTTGTCCTTTTGGTGCATAGCTCTTGCCCGCCTGATGATCGCTACGCATACCTACTTCATCTTCAAAATAAATTACCGCATTCTGTTTTACCGCTTTCTTTTTGATAGCAGGATATTGTTGTTCCAACCACTCTTTCACTTTCACAGGGTTTTGCTCAAAGGCTTTACTGATGGGCTTTTGAGGGGTATATCCCCAACTTTTTAAGTAGCGGCCTACTTGCCAGCGGCTCAAATCAATTCCAAATCTAACCTGTATCAATTGTTGTACGGCTTCTCTTGTCCACAATCCATAAGGTAATTTTAATTGATCGGGAAATTTATCCCTTATCAATTGCCGGACTTCAGCGGACTGCTTACCATTTATTTTTTTGCCGCCTTGTACCCCTCGTTTCTTCTTGCTGATTCCACGCTTACCATCTGTCTTATATTTACGCCAAATCTTTTCAACACCACTTTTACTCAAGCCGAAAATTTCTGAAGCCTGAAGTTGTGTACCCCTTTTCCTTTTTAAAAAATCCACCACTTGTTCGCGAATGGTAGCTTGTGCAGAAGCGGTGCGATGTCTTCCATCTTTTTTTGCCATTAGCAAATATACATAAACCTTACCATTTTATGCTCCTATTAATAAGTGACCGGAACTAAACCAAGTCGTAACAAGTTGACTAATAATTGCTTTAAAAACGGGTTTGTTCTTGACGGCTAAACTACTATCTTTAACACACATACAAATTAAGACTTGTTATGCAACATACTGGAACGTTTCTTGTTCTATATACTAATAAGTCAATAAACGACTATTTTAATGAACAACTACATGAAAACAGATGGGTCTGACAATATTCTTGAATTAAAACTAAGTGTATTGGTTTTTCAGGAAGGTGACTATTATGTAGCATTCTGCCCTTCACTCAACCTATCTTCTTATGGCGACAGTATTAAGGATGCCAAAGATGGTTTTGACGAGGCTATGGGAATTTATCTTGATTACTGTAAGGAAAATGGAACACTTCACCAGGATTTAGTAAAAAACGGATGGGTTTTTAGCGTAGAAAATAATAAAAAAGTTGAGCCTCCTTCAATGGTTGAGTTAAATATACCTGCGGGTTTACTCCGAACTCAGTTTAATGAGAATTGGAGTGTTCCGGTTTGCTAATAATGGGTATAAAACAAATTCCTTTAAAACAATTTATCAAATGGTTAGAAAGCCGGGGGCTTGAGTTACAAAAAACTCATTCCAAAAATTCTTCCCATGTATCATATAATTATCCTAAAGGAGACCCCAGACGGCTTTCAAGACCTATTACTGTAAGACCAAAATACAAAGACATCCCCTTGCTTCATATTCATA
>CAZGUN010000079.1:0-2040 GCA_964529125.1 uncultured Candidatus Saccharibacteria bacterium | reverse complement strand
CACTAGACGACCTCCCATCATTTTAACATTGGCATTTTATCACCAAAAACCCCCGAGCGTCCCCGAGGGTTTGTGTTCGTAAAAATCAGATAGATAGCAACTAAGCCAAATCCTCACCATCACTATCAGAGCTATCTCCTACAGCTCCTGCACCATCAACCACTTCTTCCTCGTCATCAAGTGGAACTACTACTGGCGGTACTACTGGTACAGCAGGATCAACAGCTGGTACTACTACGTCGTCATTATTCATTAAATCATTCATCAAAACCCACCCCCTTACTTTTTATTGTTTTTAAATTCAGTACAAGGCAGTTTTCACTGCACCTCTATTATAAGGGAAGTTTTTACATTGGGGAAGACTTGAGTTATCATTTTCTTATGAGCACAAAGCATAAAGAGCAGCGGGTGGGGGTGTTTGTAGACGTTCAGAATATGTACTACTCGGCCAAAAACCTGTTTTCCGCGAAAGTTGATTTTGGCAAGGTTTTGAAGGAATCGGTGGGAGACCGCCATTTAATCCGGGCATTTGCATATGTCATAAAAGCTGATGTTGGCGAGGAAAAGGCCTTTTTTGAGGCTTTGTCTCAGCGTGGCTATGAAGTAAGGGAAAAGGAGCTTCAGACCTTTTATGGTGGGGCGAAAAAGGGAGATTGGGACGTTGGCCTTTGTATGGACGCGGTTCGAATGATGCCAAAAATTGACGTTTTGATTTTGGTTTCCGGAGATGGGGATTACCAGGATTTGCTTGATTATGCGCGAAGCCAGGGCGTTAGGACAGAGGTTGTGGCTTTTGCTAAGACCACCTCGCACAAGATCTTGGAAGTAGCAGAGGATTTTCTGGATCTTTCAGAGGAATCTAAAAAATTCTTAATAAAGTAGGTAATTTGTTTAAAAGGCAGTTAGACAAAGTAACATTGTTGTTGAAAAGCCCCAAAGCTTACCGCATCGCAAGAAAAGTTTATTTTGGGCTTGTTTTGGTAGTTTTATTTTTCACCCTTTATCACATTGGCTATTCAAAGAAAATTATTCCTGGTGTAAAAATTGGTGAGGTGTTTGTTGGAGGCATGACTTACGACGAGGCTTACGATGCGTTTTCTCACGAACTTGAAACCTTCAAACCTAATTTAATTTTGACCCATGAAAATGTAAAGCACGAACTCACAGCCGAAGAAATCTCTTTGCAGTATGATATTGCCAATTCCGTTTCCCGCGCATTCGAAGTTGGCCGAAGCGGCAACATTTTTCGGGACTCAAAGGATAAGATTGCGAGTTTGGTTAAGAATATAAGGGTTAAGGCCTATTATAACTGGGATGATGACTTGCTAAGCGGCGAGTTTTCAAAGTTGAGAGGCGAAATTAACCACGCTGCCGTGGAGCCAAGCTTTGTTATTGCCGAAGATGGAACTTTGAGCGTAACACCGCCAGTTACGGGCGAGAAAGTTTCGGATCAAGGAGTATACGACGTGGTAATTTCGTCATTTGATTACCTTGATTTTAGCGAAAAAGAAATTCCCGTTAGTAAACTTGAGCCAAGCCTAAAAACTGAAGACTTAGAAGAAGCAAGGGGAGAGGTTGAAAAAATAATTTCGGAGCCTTTGGTGGTTAAAGCTGGCGAGAGCTCGTGGGAACTTTCACCAAAACAAAAATTTGATTTTATAAAGATTGAACCACGCCTTGTTGGTTCGAAGCTTTCTCTAAATAGAGCAAACTTTGAAGCGTACGTTGATGGAATTGCTTTGGAAATTAACAAACAGCCTCGAGGGAAAGTAACAAGAATTGAAAATAATGTAGTTCTTGGATTTGAGCTAACAGGTCCAGGCGAGGAGTTGGACGAGAAAAAGTTTACCGAGGACTTTGAGAAGGCTTTATTAGGGGATGAGACCGAAGTTACGATTGTAATGAACGCAATTGACAACTTAAGCGACCCCTCCAAATATGGAATTTACGCGCTACTGGGGGAGGGAAACTCTAAATTTGCAGGCTCTGCTGCGGCAAGAATCCATAATTTAACCTTGGCTGCTGAGAGAACAGATGGAG
>CAZGUN010000078.1:0-2094 GCA_964529125.1 uncultured Candidatus Saccharibacteria bacterium | reverse complement strand
GGAGTAGAGCATTTTATTGTTGAGCGTGACTTAGCGCCTATTCCTAAAGAGGCGCTTGAAAAAGCCTTTAATATCTAACAACTTAAATCGTAGCCAAAAATGGCAAGACTTATGTTGTTAGATAATTTAATTGAGGTATAATCACCAGGTTTTTAATTTTCAAAGCTGTGATGATTGCTTCCTTTCCTATTTTAGTAAGATAGTACTTGTAAGTTGCTCCAATCTTTTTAATTAACCCAATTACTCTCAGCCTTTTTAGTGTTCTTGAAATTTGAAACGATGACAAACATTTGAAACGCTTCTTTAACTCTTTACTTCTAAACCCACTGATATTAAATTCTCCATTGGTTAAATGGGTCAAAATGCTTTGATCTGTTTTTTCAAAGAAATTAAACCCTTTGTAAGTTCTTTCGTTTTCTACTTTTGAACTGGTGATTTTTTGCAGCTTTTGTTTTCCAATGCTGTTATCTTCAATAGCTGATATAAATTCCAGGTATCTTGAGTTGGCTGCCTTCATAATGCCGGAAAGAATGGGAAGGCTAAAAATATTTTTCTTTACCGAAGCCTGATGCTGCGATGTTGTTCCATCACGGTGTTCTACTGTTCTGTAGTGTTTAAAAAATGAAACATCGTTAACAGTTGTTTCGATACGTAAAATTTTATTGAACTTATCATACATTTTAATCGATACGGCCCCCATTGAATGTTTGATACGACTTCCTTCTAAACGGATATTATAGTTGTTTCCCATCTCACCTTCATAATTCCCATGAAGCTTTTGTGCAAAAAATGTAGCAATATTTGCCGGCTTTACAGTGTGAATAGCCGTAGCAATTAAATCATCGTACAGTGGCTTTAAATCTTCGTTGTGTTTAAATACTATATCTGTTGAATATTCCTGCTGCATAATGCTCCAGTGGTAAGTTTCACCAAACTCCTTGTCAACAGGACAGTATAAGCCCGATAACCATGTCAGCTTTTTAAGCAGTTTGCCAGCATCAAAACTATCCGATAATTTCTGCGCTTTTTCAAAATCTTCAATATAATCAAAGGCATTATCCACCATGGAGAAACCTATCTTCCTGCGGGTAAGTTGATTGGCTAATACATTGTGTCCGTTGAAATAAACCTGAAGTTGAAAGGGGCACCATGTAGGAACACGCACATAACCAAATCCTACATCAGGGTCATTAAAGTAAAAGTAGTAGTGCAGACACTTACCCTGATCGCTTTTCAAAAAAGTTTTATGTGATACTTTATCATGCCACGGCCTATAGGTATGACAAGCCTCCATAGCTGATAAGATGTAAACCAATCCCAACTTTTTTCCATCAAAATGCTTTTTAACTATATCTTCCTTTCTGGCTTTGCTACTTCTTATAAATTCTATAGTAAGGCTATTAGCTACAGCCAATTGTTCGGCTGTCATTCTTATTTTTTCCCGAAATGGATCCGCAAATTTTGCATAGTCAAACACCCGGATATTTTTCTTTGTCAGATAACGGGTCATCCCCACAGGATAACAAATAGTAGGAAGGGTTCCTTTTACAACTATTCTATCGTAACAACTCAATGTGCCTGTAATTTTCTCATCGTATCGTTTCGTTAAAAGTTCCATATTCCTTTTTAGAAAGTTACTAATTTTACCTCTTTGGTTCTGGCTTGTCCAGGTTAGGTATTTCACAGTATAAATTAAAAGTAGTTTGTGTTTTACAGCCAATAAATAACAACAAGAACATCTTGTACATTTTTAATAATTTTTAGTTCGGAATAAGCATTCTTCGAACCATTACCGACTGCCTTATTGCGCCGAGAGCGGGTTTTTCTCTGTCGTCGGTGTTCCATCTTTTCAAATTTAAAACATTTCTCATACGCCGAACGCCCCTGTCTGGTCTCCGACCAACAGGAGCACCAGTTTCTATTTATAAATAGTGGCTGTAAAAAACTTTGGCCGGTGAACAGGGTATCTTTCTTTTATTGTATTAATCTATATAATAAACGCCTTACATGTTTTGCCGTGGTCGGAGACCAGACGGCGGCTCTCACGGGTGGTGGCGGTTGGCCTACACATGGTTAAAGGAACACCCGCAGCGG
>CAZGUN010000077.1:0-2155 GCA_964529125.1 uncultured Candidatus Saccharibacteria bacterium | reverse complement strand
AGTGTTTCAGCGAACCGGGGTATTGTATTATGTGCCTCATAGTTGTTTGTATCCTACCATATAACTCGTGTTGACCTGTTTGGAATAGCCGCATATTTTAAGCCGCCTGTTTTAATTTCGCTAATTGTTTTTCCAAATGCTTTATCCTTTTGAGATTAAATTTCTCTTGCGATTCATTTAACATTTCAGGATTATACTCTTTCTTGTCTTTTAGCATTACAAAAATAATCCGCGCCAACTTATGGGCAGTTGCCAGAACTGCACCTTTACCGCCCAGCTTTGCCCTCATTCTTCGGTAATAATCCCCTAAGGGGGTTTTGTTTCTAGCCAAACAAGATGCAGACATTTTTAGCGTTTGACCGGCCCGGTTCTTTTTTTTCATCATCTTACTGCTGATAATCTTACCGCCTGTTATTTTGGTATTAGGCGCAAGATTGAGCCATGCAGCAAAATGTTTAGCATTGTACCACTTACTCATATCCGTTCCTATTTCTGCTATCAATTCAAGGATTGTTACTTCATTTACACCTGGTATTTTGCATAAATCAACGCCTGTGAGTGCCTTAAAATGACCTGTAACATCGAAGTCAAATTGATTCTTTTTCCCCTTTTTTTTTGTGAGATTTTCTTGTGGCACTTCACTAATATCCCCTTCTTTTACAATAGCTACCTGCTTAAGCAATTGTTCTTGTATTTTCTTATTACAATCTTTGATTTGTTTTTGATAAAAATAATATTCTTCATAAGCCTGCTTGAGCATGAACAGATATTCATCGCTCCAAATACCTTCTAAAGATTTGATCATTTCTTCTTTAGTCGCCTGTATTCGCGGATCACATAATCCGGCTAATACTTCCACGTTCCTTTCCCCCTCTAATATAGCTGCAATTATTTTCATTCCTGATTTGCCTATCAGATCGCTTATTACTGTATGTACTTTAATGTTCATTAACTCAAGCGACTTTTGCATACGTCTTACACTATCCGAGCCGATGGTAACCAGATTTTTTCTTTGTCTTACATAATTGCGCAGAATCCGATTCTCATGCTCGGGTTGGAAACTTTTTTGAAGCAAGCCACACCTATGCAGTTTTTGTATCCAAACTGCATCTGAATCATCTTTCTTGCGCCCTGTTACATTCTTCGTGCTTTTGGCATTGACTAAGTAAACCTTTATGCCGGCATCTTCCAACATAAGGTATAATGGAAGCCAATAAATGCCGGTACTTTCCATAGCAACTGTGGTAATGCCAACGGATGTAAGCCATCGCACAATATCCGTTAAATCAATCGTGAAGGCATCAAAGCACCTTACTTCATGTCCCTCACCATTTTCTACTGCAACGTAATGTTCAGTGTCGCCGATGTCAACCCCCGCTGCGTGTGGGTTGATTAACGAAAATCCTTTACCGGTTTTTACAGATAGGATTTGTTTTTTCTTCTTTTGTTTTTTCATGGACTTGAATGTTTTAAATTGTTTGTTTAACAGAATTTAAAAAAGCTGCACATGAGGATGCCAAAAAAAATGAGATTGCTCTACCATACGGGCTCTGCTTAACAGGCACCAATTGAAATTTCAATAGACATCACAAACCAAACTTAGTAAAGGAATATTTTATTTACCAATGTTAAAAAGGGTTTTGTAGGTGCTGCTTTTTTTTAAAGTTATCTGTTTTGAAATTGGTGTTGTGCAACACGCTACTACTTAGTAGAAAATGGATCATTGAATTCCTGAAACCATATTACATTATTTTGACTTATTGTTGTTATTTCATTTCATTTGAGAATAGTAAGGTTGAATCATTGATGTAATTTCTTTGCTACTAAGGTTTATGGATTGAAAGCCTGTCTGACAGAGTCATTAATGCCGGGTTTTTAAAATAATTATCCCAAAGGGTATCAAAAACTTGTAGCTTATCCAGCACCTCAAATTAAGAATTAGACTATATTTCCCACTACAGGGAAATATAAAATAATTACCTGCTTATTATTTCTGTTGCCGTTTTTAGACTTATTTTGTGGTGGCATTGAGTGTTGCTTCCCACATTTTACATTCCTTCCCTGTAAAAACTTCTCTGGTTGGGCTTTCCTTTTTATTAATTCATCTGCTATGGAAAAAAATCAATCTTCAGCTACAGAAAAAAAAGAAGGCAAT
>CAZGUN010000076.1:0-2170 GCA_964529125.1 uncultured Candidatus Saccharibacteria bacterium | reverse complement strand
CCCCCCTTCTCAAAAAGGATAGATGTCAACTGGCCACAATAGCACGCGATGATGGCTGGCTTCCTCAGCGAGACGTAACATTACTTGACTTACCGCGTCCGTAATAGAATAGAGTTGTTCTATTGATTCGAACCCGCGCGCCTATGAAACACGTTCTTCTCGCACGCACAGATGTGTCTCAAGGCGCTGTCTATCGCGGTATGCCGCAGTTTCCGGAACGGCTCGTGGAGTTCCTGGGCGACCGGGCGCCGCTATCGCTCTGGACAGCCGGCAGCACCGAGCTAGTCTGCGTTGTGGATTCGGGCCAGAGCCGGTCCGTGGCCTTGGCCGCCTCGGTGGAAAGTCCTGCTTCGGTTGCTGATTTGGCGCCAACAATCGTGTCCTCAAACGCCACAGTATCCTTTGCCCTAACCCCAAGGGTTTTTAGAGCCTTTTTGTAAATTTCGGGGCTGGGCTTTTTCTTCTTCACCTCATCGCCTGTAATTACAATATCAAAAACCCCTTGATCAGCACCTAGCCTTTTTAAAAGTAGGTCAGTAACATCACGGTCTGTGTTTGTGACAAGGCTCAGTTTAAACCCTTTTTCTTTCAAATACCTAGCAAGCGACCAAAACCCGTCCCTTGCCTCAACATCTTTGTGAAGTTCTAAATATTTACTTTTCGTCCGAGCAACTAATTCCGCTACGGAAAGTTTTGTATTAATGTCAGGGTTGGTACCCAAAATATGTTCCCACTGTTCCTTATTATTTAACCCAGGCTCATAATCACGGGGAACCTCACCTGCGCCAATTTCTTCTAAAACTAAACTTACGGCCTGATCATGAAGAGGCAAAGAGTCAATAATTGTACCGTCCATATCAAAAATTACCGCCTTTTTCCCTCTAAACAAATCATATATCTCAATTTTTCTCCTACGGAAAGCTCGGACGGTTTGATAAATAATGTTAATCGGACCACCTATCGTATTAAGAGGAATTGCAGTCCAAGGATCGCCAGCAAAAAGCCAAATGTACAAAGCATAGATAAAACCAATTCCTAGATAAACGTAAAGGAAAACCATAAGATAAGGTTAGCAGAGCTTGCAGGCTCGAACAACCCATGCTAAATTTTGCTTATGCACAACGACAGCGACCTAGCCCACGATAATGAAGAAAACACGTACAATGTCCCCACAAATGCCCAATTTGTTTGCCCAAATGACGGAAAAATTGAGCGAGACGATGTTATATTTTTATGTAATAAGTGCGAGCAGGCCGACATGATTTATAAAGACGGGATTTACATGTGCCCGGCGTGCTTAAACCCTGGAGAAAATTTTGAATGTTTGATCTGTGAGTCTAAAGAAGTAAAGATGAAAATGAAGAAATAGGTTTACTTTTCTACGTTTTCCTGCAACTCGTTATAGTATCTTTTCAAAATCAGTGCCGCTGAATAATGATCCGCCGTTTTTCTCCCTTGTCTTGAAATTCCTGATCTTATTGCCCCAACTATTGCCTCTTGCGATGAGTCAAATTCATTCACAAACTCCACCGGCTTTTTTAATCGTATTTTTAAAAGTTTGGCAAAGCGGCGAACTTCTAAAGACTGTTTTGTTTCTCTTCCTTCCACATCAACTGGCAAGCCCATTATTATTTTTGATACTTTATTTTCTAAAGCGTCACGGGAAATTTCGGAAATTACAACATTAGGATCGCTTGAATTAATAACCTTTAGCGGAGAGGCTAAGCCAACGCGCCCAAAGGCTAGCCCCGTGTTTTTCCCACCGTAATCAACTCCAAGCAGAATTTCTTCCTGCACAACAGGCGCCACGAGCTATTCCCTTTCTACAGTCAGTGAAATATTTGCCACGTTTTTCGGAAGCCTGCTCAAAAACGGAATGTTGGGCGTCATTTTCATTTCGTAAGTTTTAATGTTACGAACGCTTCCCAAAATTTGTTCGGCATTACTAAACGAAACTCCAAGAAGTTTTTGTTTTAGCTCATCCTCATTTACCGCAGGAATTACATAAGCCTTTATTGTCACCTGCAAGTCGGATTGGGTTAGACTCAAAACATTAGCATCTGTGTTTCCTAGAATTTCAACACTTGTTTCGCGCTCTTCTGTTGAAAGTTCGAAACCTTCCGGAACAAAACCTTTTAGCAAGTCGTCCAGGATGGCGTTTAAATCCTGT
>CAZGUN010000075.1:0-2311 GCA_964529125.1 uncultured Candidatus Saccharibacteria bacterium | reverse complement strand
TTACTAGTAAAATTATTTTTCTTTTCATCAGAACTCCATTATACCTTAGACAATGAGCGCCTACACAAACTACCGTATTTCTACTATAATGACTTTATGAAAAACTCAGGGTCAGCATCAGTTGCGTTATTGGTAGTGTTTTTGATTGCCCTAACAGGCGTTTCCGTTTACTTTTGGCAGAGCTACGAAAAAGAAAAGGCTTTAAACCAAGTTCGAAATGAGATTCTTACTGAAGTTTCTGACGAAGATGCACCCATGTTTGTAGAAGAAGAGACAAGCGAACCCGAAACAGTCGCTGAAGAAGAAAATTCCCCCGTCATTGTTTACACCCCATCAGGTCTTTTTACTGACTCCGAAAGGCTTGAAATTCAAACCAAGTTTTTAAATCCATTTATAGATTGGAATAAGGAAAGCAACTTAACCACAGTTTCCATAAATATAGAGAAACCACCAGCTCCTGTGGCAGGCTACAGGTACGAAGTTAATTACATAAACGATAATGGTGGGAATGGTGGGTTTTTATATGGAATGAGCACACCTCTTGAGTGGTGGCTGCCTGAATGTATGGGAGGATGTGGCTTTAGCGATGAGTTTGCCACTAAATACCCAGAGATTGTGGCTTTAGTTGAATAAAACTACTTCTTCTTACTCTTATTATCACCATCTAAGTCGAAGGCCTTGAATGTAAGATAGATTAAAAAGGCTAGAATCAAAAAGTTTATTAGCGTGTTTACAAAACTTCCCCACATTACTTTTGCTCCTCCTACCATAAAATACTCATCACTAAGGTTGCTTGCAAAACCAAAAACCACGCCAAGAAGCGGATTTATAATGTTATTAACAAGAGAAGTAACAACATTTGATATCTGGCTTCCGAAAACGAACCCAACAGCCAGTCCTACAACTCCTTTAGTTTTTAAAAATTCCACAAAGCCTTTCATATGGATAGTATCTCCTTTATTTTCTTTGCCATTTCCCTGCCTAGAACCTCATTGTCCTTTTCGCTTAGATGGACGCCGTCTATTACCGACGGTGTAACTAGTTCTGAACTGTCGAGGAAGTGCAGCCCGTTTTTTGTTGCATAACTTTTATACGCTTGTGAAAATTGCTTAGATTTTTCTTCCGAGCCCTTGAAGATATCCTTAAATGCTTTATATGACTCTATCTCGTTAACAAGTGGTGGAGCAATAAGCATTATCTGGGGTTTTGGAAAGGAAAAGTGTTCACACCACCAAGCAACTTGTTTCAAGTAGTCATCAAAGCCGTTTACAAATTCTCCGGGGTTTTTGGTAAACCCGCTGTTTGTGTCGTTTGTTCCCATGAATAATATTAAAAGGTCAATTGGATAGTGGCTCCCAAAAATTGGTCCAAACTGTTCTGAGCCATTTCTGTAAGGAAAGAAGGCATTTTCACCTTCAATAACTCTGCCTCTTAGACCCTCTTCAATTATTTCTGCTTTATCTCCCAGTTCTTTTTGAATAATTCCGGTAAGTCGGGTTTCGCTGTCGTATCTACTTCCTGCAGGTACGGGAATCTTTCCGAACACAAGAGAATCACCGAAAAGCAACACCCTTTTTGCATCTTTGTTAGTAATCATCGAGTTAATTATAGTTCAAAAATCCGTGTTTTCGAAATTCCTCCAGGACTTGCCTTAGATTTTCTGCCTGGCCTTCAAATACAAAATGACTTTCAATTTCCTCCGGCTTTACCCACTTAACTTGCTTTAGCTCGCTTTTTTGGGGTTTTATTTCACTATGTTCTCCCGAAAATAATACCAGAAACTGTTCTTTTACCTGCCCTTTATACATGGATATACCTTTTTCCTCATTATGTTTAATTAAGTCATCAGGGAACTCATACCTCAGACTAAAAGGAATTTTAAGTAAAATTTCAAATTTGGTTGAACCCAACTCCTCTTTAAGTTCGCGCATCACACATTCTTCTATAGACTCGCCTTCAGCTACCCCACCTCCTGCCAAACCCCATTGACCTTCACCATATCTAGATTTCTGAACAATTAGAAACTCACCGCTCTTACCCATAACATAAACATCCACACCTTTTCGATATGGAAGGTTTTCGTATTCTGGGAGCATAAAGTTGATTCTAACATCAAATTATTGACCCCGCCGTCTAAACCCACTATAAATCCTATAAGAAGGGAGCGTTACTTATGGAGGTCATTTGTAAGTCAGTGGAGGACGCCCGAGAGCTGGCAGGCTTGTTCAGAACCTGGAGCTCAAGTGTAGGTGTTTTCTTTACGGGACCAGAGGGAAGGATTTTAATACCAGCTCAAGGTAGCGGGTTTGGT
>CAZGUN010000074.1:0-2408 GCA_964529125.1 uncultured Candidatus Saccharibacteria bacterium | reverse complement strand
TCTTACCAATAAATTCGGTGGCGTCACGAATCATGCCTATCAATGCAATGGCAAGAGGGCTATGCAAATTCATGTTCCTGGAAGCCCTGACGTCAATTAAGTACACTGGCTCCACATATGGAACGTGGCGTTCAGTGTTCCTATTTGCCACCTCTTTATGCTTAAGAACCTGGCATTTAGTAGTAGTCTCGACCCCACGTACATTGAATTGAAGCTGGAAGCGATCTTCACCTTTATGCGTAAAAACGACCGTGTGGTGGTAAGTTTTGCCAGCCATCGAACATCTCCTTTAGCTAGGTTATTGGACAGAAAATAGGATAGTCTCTCTTTCTTCAGCGTATTATACAACATTCAACCTATAAGGTTAGACGGTGCTTATTTTCTTGAACAGGGGTTCGGGGCTCGAGGGCAATTTACTGCCTAGTAAAGCCTTTTTTGTGGCTTCAGCAAAACCACCAGTTGGCCAGTTATTATCTTCAATTCCAAACATACCTAACAGTTTTTCTGAAGTTTCAGGAAGTAGGGGAGAAAGCAAAAATCCTAACCCAACAATTATCAAAAGCAGATCAAGTAAAGTAGTGTGATACTTTTCCTTGTCTTTTTCTTTCAAATTCCAAAGCTCAGTTTCGTTAACAAGTTTGTTTCCGTGCTGGGCAAGGTTCAATACTTCGTCTAGATAAGACCTAAACTCACATTTTTCCAACTTTTCCGAAGATTGAATAAATACATCTTCTAACATTTTAGAGACTTCTTCTGAGCCAGAAACATTTTTGAACGCGTCAATAGACTCTGATTTCGCAATAGACAAAACCCTGTGAACAAAATTGCTAAAAGTATCAACCAAAACTCCGTTTACTTTTTCTTCAAAGTCGGTCCAGGTAAAACTTGAGTCACGGGTTTCGGGCATGATGAGTGTTAAGTAAAATCTCACCGCATCGTTTCCAAAGTTTTTAACAATTTCTTCGACATCAACAACAACGCCTCTGCTTTTTGAAAACTGTTTGCCCTCTAGATTTAGAAACATATTAATGCTCACAACATCGGGAAGGTGCAGGGCTTCATCATAAGCGTGAAGTTGGCCGGGCCAGAAAAGCGTGTGGAAAACTAAATTATCTTTACCCATGAAGTAGTAGTGCTTTAATTCTTCGCCAGCCCTATCGTGCCAAAACTCTTCCCATGATTTGCTATTAAGCTGAGCCCACTCCTTAGACGCCGACAAATAGCCAACAACTGCATCAAACCAAACATATATCCTTTTATGCTCAACCCCCTCTATAACCTTATCTGCAGGCATTCTATCCACGGGAATCGGCACTCCCCAATCCAAGTCGCGGGTAATTGCACGGGGTTTTAGGCCTTCGGCAAGCCAGCCTTCGGTTTCCTTCTTGACCCACTCTTTCCATCCCCAGCTAACCCTGCCAACATATTCCTTCAAAAACGCTCCTAGCTTTGCCCAATCAACAAAGTAATGCTCGGTCTTTCGAACCTCAACAACATCGCCGGTTAAATTACTTCGCGGATTTTTTAAAGTTTCCTGACTTAATAACTTTCCGCAGTTATCACACTGATCACTTCGCGCATCCTTAAATCCACAAAAACCACACTCACCAACAACATACCTGTCTGGCAAGAATCTATTTTCAGCTGGTGAAAAGTATTGTTCAGTTGAATCAATAAAAATATATCCGTCAGCAAGCATTTTCAAAAAGATTTCCTGTGTAGCTGCAATGTGATTGGGTGTATCGGTTTTTGTATAAAGGTCGTAACTAAGCTTTAAGGTATTGGTAAAAAGATTTAGGTCTTTTGTATGGTATTCCTCAACAACTGCCTCCGGAGAAACGCCGCGCTTATCGGCCTCAACGGTAATAGGAGTTCCAAAACAATCGGAACCCGAAACCATAAGAACTTCATCGCCAATTGCCCTATGATACCTTGCGCAAATATCCGCGGGCAGCAAGTAACCTGCTAGGTGTCCAATATGCAAAGTTCCATTCACATACGGCCATGCCACCCCAACTAAAATTTTTCGCTTACTAGCAGCCTTATTCATCTAAGCTAGTATAATACAAATTTAGTACAATATTTACATGCACGGACTGTTCAAATTAATCCTTTTAGCAATACTTCTAGGACTTGCCTTTACCTATAAAGACCAGATTCTCGATAAGTACGAAAGTCTAACGATTTTTTCTTTTTGCGAGAAGCCCATTACTTATCACATTGGGTCAATTGACGAACAGTTTAATGTTGGTAGGGAGACGGTTTTAGCCGATGTGGAAGCCGCGGCTAACATGTGGGGCAGTGCTTTTGGTTCGCCGCTTTTTGTTTACGACGAAAACAGCAGTCTTGATATAAACCTGCTTTTTGACGAAAGACAGAGGCTTATGAACACAATTGGCCAGCAAGAG
>CAZGUN010000073.1:0-2424 GCA_964529125.1 uncultured Candidatus Saccharibacteria bacterium | reverse complement strand
GATGAAAAGAAAAATAATTTTACTAGTAACTTTTGGTGCAATTGTATTTGGCTTATTTTTACTCTACAAAAAACATTTTCTTGGCTACGAAAGCATTACAGACTCAACAACTATAACGAGTGTCACGAACACAGTTTGGGACTTAACAACACCAAATGAAACGAAAGACGAAGCGGGCCAGCTTACTTCATACAAAATAGAACTTCCAAAACATTACTTCCAGACCTTTAATAACTGCGGACCGGCGACGCTTGCGATGGTACTTAACTTTTACGGTGTGGATGTAACTCAACAAACACTGGGCACCAAGCTTAGGCCCTACCAAAACCCGCAGGGCGACAATGACGACAAGTCTACTTCGCTGGAAGAAATGGCGGCAGAAGCCGAAAACTACGGTTTTAGGGCCTATTTTAGACCAAACGGCACCATAGAAAAGCTTACGGCCCTATTAGCAAACGATATTCCTGTAGTTGCGAAGACTTGGCTTGACCTTGGCGACGATATTGGCCATTACAGGGTCGTTACCGGGTTTAATAATGACGAGGGGTATTTGGTTCAAGACGACTCTTACCAAGGTAGAAACAGGCGGTATTCGTACGAAGAGTTTCTAAAGCTGTGGGAAGCGTTTAATTATCAGTATTTGGTAGTTGTTCCGACCGACAAAGCTGCAATCGTTGAGGAAATTCTTGGCGAAGAGGTAAATAAGGCAAGGTCGTGGGAATTATCAGTAGAACGCGGTGAAAAAGAATCAGCAGCACAACCAAATAATCCGTATCTAATATTTAATCAGGTCGCAGCTCATTACAATTTAGGCAATTATGGCAAGGCCGTTGAGCTTTTTGAACAGGTAGAAAGTAAACTTCCCCGTGGAATGCTTTGGTATCAACTAGAACCTATTGCTTCCTATAAAGAGGTAGGGGATTACGATAGGGCGCTTGAACTTATCGAAAATATACTTTCCAATGGCAACAGAGCTTACTCTGAACTTTACATTTTAAGGGGTGATATATACCTTGAACAAGGAAAAACTGACTTAGCAAAAGCAGAATATGAAAAAGCTGTTTTGTATAACGAAAACCTTGTTGCAGCAAAAGAAGCGCTCGAGAAGGTTCAATGAAAAAATTAATTCTTCCAACTTTAATAGTTGTTGTATTAGTAGCCGGCGGACTTGTCCTCTATAGATATAAAACCACTAGCGAAACGGGCGAGGCGGAAATAAAAACGGGCCTGGTTGACCAAATTTTAAGTGAGATCCCCGAAAGTTTGCTTTTGGTTACACATCCGCTTGAAATTTCGTACATGAGAGAGCAGGAATACCCTGGAAGTGAAATTACAATTGAGCAAACTCTTGAGCCTGGATCAAACTATGACAGGTATCTTACTTCTTACCAATCTGAGGGCTTAAAAATCTACGCGCTTCTTACAGTTCCTCAAGGTGAAAAGCCTGAAGGAGGTTGGCCGGTTATTATTTTTAACCACGGCTATATTCCACCGGCTCAATATCGAACAACTGAAAGGTACATTGCCTACACAGATGCTTTTTCACGAAACGGTTACATCTTGCTGCGACCTGATTATCGTGGACACGGAAGTTCGGAAGGGGAACCTACGGGCGCGTATTACTCACCAGCCTATTCTATTGATGTGTTAAACGCAGTAGCCTCAATAAAACAGTATCCAGACGTGAATATCGACAAAATCGGTATGTGGGGACATTCCATGGGCGGAAGTATTACTTTGCGAAATATGGTTGTGTCAAAAGACGTAAAGGTTGGAGTTATTTGGGCAGGGGTTGTTGCTTCGTATGAAGATATGGCCAATAACTGGCGGAGGAGCACACCTTTCCGCCCGTCAACACAAGAGCAACAGGTAAGACGCCCCTCGCGACAGGAGCTAATTGATAAGTATGGGGACTTCACTGCAAACCCTGAGTTTTGGGAGTCCATCTCGCCAATTTTTCATGTGAGCGAAATTTCAGGGCCAATTCAGCTACATCACGGAACAGCCGATGGGGAAGTTCCGGTTTTATTTAGCGAAAGGTTGGAGGAGGCTCTTACAAACGCCGAAAAGGAAGTTGAAATGTACACTTACGATGGCGATGATCATAATATTTCCGCAAACCTTGGGACTGCATTGCAAAGATCAGTGGAATTTTTTGATAGGTATTTAAAAGATAGTGTAGATTTATAACCCGTAAAAACTCTATTGATTGAGAACTTCGATGGGGAAAGAATTTTTTGATTCCTTCCCCACCCTTTAATTCTGACAACAGAAAGTCACTAAGCGTAAGCGATTTCCTGAATCCCCCTAAGCGCTCGAGAAACATGCATGTTATATTTTTTATCGAGAGGGATCTCATCTGGAAAGATCATCTCGAAATGGTTCTCGCATTCGGAGCATACACTCTTACCAATAAATTCGGTG
>CAZGUN010000072.1:0-2515 GCA_964529125.1 uncultured Candidatus Saccharibacteria bacterium | reverse complement strand
TGTGTTCCCCAATCTGATCCTCAACCAACTGCTCAAATTGCACTTCAGGTTGTACTACGACTACACTACGTAAACCGGGAGGGTGCAGGCCTATCTTAATTTAGGCTTGCACTCTCTCCACACCCTCATAAGCTCCGCATGCCTCCACTTTTTCTCTTCTAGTGAAACATCATCTTCATACAATTTCTCCGCAGGTGTTCCTTTTCGTACTGAATACATGCTAATGAACGCCACGTTAAACGGAATGGTTTGAAAAAGTTTTACTGTATCCATAAACTGTTCGCGGGTTTCGCCTGGAAACCCAACAATAATGTCTGTTCCAAATTCAACGGCAGGTTTTGCTTTTTTGATTCGGTTTAATAGGGAAGTAAACTCCTCAATAGTATGACGTCGATTCATTCTCTTGAGCACGTCGTTATTCCCGGATTGCACTGCAATATGTAGAAAGTTATCAATTTTTGGAAGTTGGATTGCTTCAATAAGATCACTTGTAAAATCAAATGGGTTTGACGAAATAAAACTTAGTTTTTCCAGACCTTCTACTTCGTGAACTTTTCTAAGCAAGTTGGCAAACGGTAGTTTATCATCGCTTCCCGATCGGATAGCAAACTTCTCATCCCACGTTAACCCCCAGGAATTTACGTTTTGCCCGCAAAGCATAATGTGTTTAAATCCGCGCATAATTAAATGTGAAACTTCTTTTAAAATTTCTTCTTCGGTTCGCGAAATTTCTTTGCCGCGCGCGTAAGGAACAACACAAAATCTACAAAAGTTATCGCAACCAAAAGAAATATTTACATAACCGATTTTATTATTTTCGTCGGGGCTATCTACCCGGGGAAAAGCATTGTCAGACGCCCACTCCCCTATTAAGTCGTTGGTCTTTAAGATTTGCGGAATGTCCGGAATTTGAGACGGGTTTATATATTCGTCAACCCACGGAGTTCGAGTTTTTAATTCTTCAAATTCGTATCTTTGTCTTTCGCCTGTTACCGAACCTACCATACATCCAGCCATAATCGTAAAAGGGCGGTTCTTCATGCGCTTTAACTGCTTGCCCAGGCCGTAAACCTTATCCTCACTTTTCTGACGAACCGAGCACGTATTTACGATAAAGATGTCGCTCTTTAGATAGTCGGGCGATTTTTCAAACCCCAATGCCTCTAAAACTCCAGCCATGGTAGAAGAGTCGGCCATGTTGGCCTGACAGCCATAAGTTAGTATATTGTAGGTTTTGGGCTTGTACTCCATAGCTGCCATTTTAGCAGTATAATTCACCAATGGCTCAGCCCAAAAATACACACAAAGAAAAATTTCTCGAGCTTGCAGATACGGCTAAAAGAATAGTTATTGCATCACACCATTCTCCTGACTCTGATTCAATTTGTAGCTGTCTTTCTATGTATCGTTGGGTTAGAAATAATCTACCAAACAAAGAGGTTCATATTTTTTATGAAAATGTGGAAGTTTCTGATTACAATTACTTGCCGCTCTATGAAAAAATTGAGTGGGTTGAGAAACTTCCTGCGGTGCTTGAAGATAAGGATATGCTGGTTCTTTTAGACGGAACACCTTTACATCGCTTCACAAAATTCCCAGAGGAAATAAAGGTGGAAAATTATATAACTTATTGTATCGACCATCATCAACCTGAGGAAAACAAACACAACTACTGGGTAAGTGAGCCTATTACAACGTCATGTTGCGAACTAATATCAAGATATTTTTACACAGATGAGGAGCTTAAAGAAAAGGGGGCATCTGAAACTTTGCTTGTAGGAATACTTGCCGACACCGGCTCTTTTGCCTTTGTAAATCAAAAATCTACAAGCGTGTTTGTAGAGGCTAAAAGACTGGTTGAAAACGGACAAATAAGAGTAGATGACCTGCAAAGAAAGGTCTCGGCAATCAAGCCTAAAGAATATGAATTGGCCAAGATATGTATTGCTAACTCACAGAATGTAAAAATCCGCGACGACCTGCCAGGACTTACCTACACCTACATTAATAAAGCCGATGCTGAAAAGTACACCGAAAGCGAAGTAACCCGAGGCTATCACGTTTTCGTAGCCAAGTTTCTGAGACAGGTAGAATCTTATACTTGGGGTTTTGTTATAACACCAACTAAGGACGAGTATAGGATTTCATTCAGATCATCTACCGGTGCTCCGAATGTACAAAAAATAGCTGGGGAATACTTTGATGGTGGGGGCCACACTATGGCCTCAGGAGGAACATTGCCTCTCGATGCTGCAAAGGATACAAAAGAAGCAGCCGAAGTAGTTTTGGACAGAATTAAAAACGCAAAGATAGAAATTATTCCTGAAAATTAAGGGGTTGCGATTCCAGCTCCCTCAGCCTCCAACTCCTTTGCTACTTCTTCAAGCTGTTGCCTCATCGTCTTTTCTATAAACTCCGGCATTCCCTCAAAATCAGGCAGAAAGAAATATGTATTCTTTGGAAAATTCTCCGGACTTTCATCCACACCATTCCAAATAATAACTGTGGAAAGTCC
>CAZGUN010000071.1:0-2556 GCA_964529125.1 uncultured Candidatus Saccharibacteria bacterium | reverse complement strand
CACTTTCCCATCCCAATCATTTTCTTTTGCTACAGCCTGACGCGCTTTAATTTTATCTTTATCGTCTTCTTTTAAGGCCAATTCAATTTTTTGCGAAAAGTCCTCTGGCGATTTTGCGATGTAAGTGACATCTTTGAACGGCGCGTAGGTTGGAAGATCCGTTACAACTGTTGGAAGACCTGCCGCCAGTGCATCATGAAATTTTACGGGAAAGCACCCACCAACCGTGTAATCATTTAATTGATAAGGAATAAGCTCAACATCCAAGCCCGCTAGGTAATACTTCTTTTGCTCGTAGGGGCGTGGACCAAGGTAATAAATATTTGGCAGATCGGCCAAGCCCAAAGCTTTCAGACCTGCATCTTTTTCTTTTAAGGCAAACTGTCCAATTAAGACAAAAGAGTAATTAGGGTGGTCGGTAGCCGCCTTTTTCACAAGTCCGGCATCAAACTTATACGAATCGAGGGCGCCAATAAAGCCGATGCGGGGACGAGGAATGGCCTGCAGGTCCTGTGGGATCTGATCCTGTTGTTGCTTTAGCTCTTGAACATCTTTAAATCTTTTGTAGTCTCCAACGTTTGGGGCAAAATAAACAGCGGAATTATATTTGCCTAACTTTTCAACTAAACCTGGGGTTGTAGCGAAAACTACGTTTGCCTGTTCGGCTAAAGATCTTTCTTGCTTAAGAATCTGATCCCTTCCAATTGTTGCCGAATAAAAAGCGCTATTTTCCGGAAAGGCACCATAGTTATCAACGCAATCGTAAACCAAAATGTCGTGGGAAATTAAGTCAATGTAATTCTGAAGCCCGGGAATTTCCACGTGATAAACCCACAAAACAGTTTTAAGCGTTGGGTCCAAATTTTTCTTAGCCAAGTCAACTATTCTTTGAGCATGCAGCATCGAAGTTACTCCCCCATTGGGAATAAGGTTTAGAGGGGAGTAAATCAACACCCCATCGTCGCGGTATTTCTGGGTGAGTAGTCTTTTAGCGCTCCACTGACCACTTAAAACCTGTCTGGCAAACATGCGGCCGGTGTTAATAGGCGGATCAACAAAAAGTACATTGTTACCAAGCCCAGCGAGTCTGCTCATAACGTGGCGTTTGTTTGTCCAGTTGGGAAAGTTCCAAACCTGATTTGAAAGGCAAATTACATTAATCATAAATTCTCCAAACACTGCGGACAGGCCTTAGCAAGCAGGCCAACTTTTACAAGCAGGCGTCTAATGTTAAAAGCAAACTCGGAATCTTTTATAGACCAGAGCCACCCGGTATCTTTAAATCCCCCATCGTAAGCCGCGTGCCAAATTCCATCAAAAAACACAATTCCAAAAATCTGCACTAAAACAGAAAATCCAAACAAAAAGTAAAACCAGCGTTTTGTTTTTTCAAAAAACTCTGACTGAACATACGGAACCATTAACAAAATCATAAAAGGAATCACGTCGCTCGCCATTCGATAACCAAAGGACCAACCGCCATACCAGTGCTTCCAAATGCTCATAACTAAAACGTGCATCAAAACTACTGAGGCGAGAACAACGTAATTTAAGTTCGTTTTCCATTGTTTGTTTCGAAGCGCAAGATAAGCCCCGATAATCGCAAAAACTATTATTGGCGAATAAATTAGAATTCCTTTGCTTGGCGAAAGCAGCAGACCCAAAAATCCTTCGGGGAACTTGGACTGCCAACCCGAAAACCATTGGTCTGAGTATCCGTTGTTAACTATTCCCAAATAATAAGTGTTCGTGTACCAGGTAAAAAATAGGATCGGCGGAATAAGCCCTAGAACATAGCGGGAAAGTGGCTTAATAAACTCCCGAAAATTGCTCCAAGTTTTTTCAATAAAAATAAGAGAAAGAAACGGAAAAACTAAAGCCGCCGTGGGGCGTGAAATTACTGCAAGAGAAAGCATCAGCGCCATCCAAAACCATCTCTTTTCATACATAAACCATAAAGCCAAAATAAAAAGAAGCTCGGCCGTTCCGTGCTGCCACAGGGCTTGAGAGATAAGAGCAAAGTTGATAGTTGCAAACAAATAAACCGCAGTTAAAATCCTGCCTTTTTTCTCGTCAAGGGAAAAATGTTTCCTCAAAAGCAAATATAAAAATCCTCCGGAAAAAGCCATTATTGCCGCCGCGGAAAAGTGCCCGAGATATGTAACGGTTTCTAGATTTATTGGGACGCCAAGTTTTAACGGAACAAAGTAGAAAGGCAGGGCCAAAATGGATGTGATTATTGGAAAGGCAGAAACATAATGATCACCCGCTTGCCTAAGATAAAAAGGCAAAAAGCCTTTTTCATAAGTTCTGTCATCAGGATGGGGGTAGTGCTGTAAAAATAAGTCGTAGTAGGTGTCCAAATAAATTGTACCCTCCTGAATTATTGTTACGGGAAGAAAAAGTGCAGGAACTGTGTCTTCGGATTGGATAGGGAGTTGATTTACGCCCAGTTTATAAACTCCCAGCCACGAAAAGAAAAATACGAGGGTTGAAAGTATTACGATTTTCCAGAAGGTTTGAGTGGTTGGTTTCATTACTGTTGTTATTTTAGCA
>CAZGUN010000070.1:0-2617 GCA_964529125.1 uncultured Candidatus Saccharibacteria bacterium | reverse complement strand
CAGCTACATCCTTAGGAAAGCAACTTCCACCATAACCTATTCCTGCAGTTAAAAATCTTGTCCCAATACGCTTATCAAGCCCCATCCCCCTAGCAACCTCCTGAACATTGGCACCAGCCTTTTCGCAAAGCTGTCCAATTTCGTTAATAAAAGAAATCTTTGTGGCAAGAAACGCGTTTGCTGCGTATTTAGTCATCTCGGCCGACCTTAAATCAGTTTCCACAATCGGTGATTCTAGATGTCCATACAACTTTCTCATAACTTTTCTTGCACGCTCGGTTTGTGCGCCAATTACAGTTCTGTCTGTATTTTGCATATCTTCAATTGAGTACCCCTCTCTTAAAAACTCAGGGTTGGAAACAACGTCAAACTTTGTGCCTTTAGACGCAACACTTTGAATAATTTCCTTTACCCTTTCGTTGGTACGAACAGGAACCGTGCTTTTTGTTACAACAACTGTGTATCTTCCCTTTTGAAGATTCTTGCCGATTTCTCCTGCAACACCAAGGACATAGCTTAAGTCAGCCTGGCCAGAGTCTCCCTGCGGCGTACCGACGCAAATAAAGACTATATCGGCATCTTTCATTCCTTCCTTAAGTTTTGTGGTAAATTTTAACCTTCCGGCTTTAATATTTTCTAAAACAAGTTCTTCAAGACCTGGTTCAAAAATCGGCATTTCGCCCGACTCAATCTTTTTAATCTTTTTTTCATCAATATCAACCCCGATTACTTCGTTTCCCCAGTCAGCAAAAACTGTTGCACCTACTAAACCTACATACCCTGTTCCAATTACACACAACTTCATAAACGCCTTTCTAGAATAAATTACTTTGTTTTCTTAAATACTTACCCTGAATATCGTTGCGCTTCACTTTTAATAAATCCATAAAATTGGCTAGGGAGTCTCTACCCATACGTACTCTTTTCGTTTGAACGTATGTCCAGTGAATTGGCACTTCCTTAATTTTGTAGCCACGTCTTCTAGCTACCAGCAAAACTTCCACATCAAATGCCGTAACTCTTGGAACTTTTGTTTCCGGGGTATCGAGACCAAATAGAATCAGATTTTCAAATATATCGCGGGCAACTTCTCCTTTGAAAACCTTAAATCCACACTGTGTGTCCCTTATACCTGGAACCGCTAAAGCCTGCACCATCAAATTAAAGGTACGGCCCATTATATGCCTTATGTAAGGCTCGTTGCTACGAACCGCCCCCACGCCCTCGCGGGATCCCACCACCACATCAAAATCGTGATCTTTTACCCAAACCATAAGCCGTTTCAGCTCTTCAATAGGGGTAGCTGTATCGGCATCGGACATCAAAACATACTTTCCCGAAGCCATAAGCATTCCAGTTCTTACCGCAAAACCTTTTCCCTTGTGAGGATTTTTCTTTAAAACTATTTCGGGGTGATCTTGAGCGAATTTTTCTACCACCTCTGAAGTTCCATCGGCGCTTCCATCATCAACAACAATTACTTCAAATGATATTGCAAACGTTTTCATAAACCCAATCACTTGAGTTAGTGTGCTTGTGATTCCTGGCTCTTCGTTATATGCGGGTATTACTACAGAGTATTCGATCATATGTTTTTCTTTTTCCAAATGACTTTACTATAAAACACAAAATTCCAGATTGTTCCTACAATGACACCAACGAAAAGCGCTGCATTTGCTACAAGCAAGGTATCGGAAAACATTCTAACAGCTGTGCCAATCAGCCAACTCCTAAAAATAATAGGGGTGTAAGAGATTAGAACATAAAGCGGAAAGGCTTTGAATTTATCACCTAACGAAGTTAGCTTTTTATCTTTAAAAGACCAAGTATTGTTTAAAATAAAGGTTATGGTCATAGCAACAAGGCCAGAAACGGCACTAGAATAGTCTGAAGGTAAAATACTAATACGGAGTAAATTAAATATCAAACCGTCAACACCAAGGCCTATAAACCCTACTGTTATAAATTTGAGAAAGCGCTGACTTTCTCTTGCGCGAATGAGCAGAACCACCCGTAAAGACTCCATGAAATTGTTTTGCTCCATCTTAGACTTTCCACCATCGCGTAATCCAAACTTTATTGGAATTTCCTTTGTCTTCACCCCAAGTTTGTGAAGTTTATAAAGAAGGTCAAATTTGTACGCAAATCCATTGGACATTAAAGCATCAAGGTCTATTTCACCCAAAACGCCTTTAACTCTTGTTGCCTTGTAACCATTCGTGAATTCGGTTTGGGAAAAAAGCCCTAAAACTATACGAGTAAATATATTTCCTCCCCAACTCAAAAACTTTCTGTAAAACGCCCACTCTTTTGGAATCCCATCCTTATTTAAGTACCTGGAACCGATTACAAAATCGTGACCCGCTTCAATTTCCTTAACAAACCTCGAAATATCCTTCGGGTCGTGCTGCAAGTCTGCGTCCATTTCCATAACAACATCCGCGTTCATCACGTTCATCGCATATTTAAATCCGTCAACATACGCTGCCCCAAGGCCCGTTTTTTTAGCTCGTGTCAAAATGTTTACAAAAGGGTGGTTGGTTTTAAGCTTTTCCAACATACTGCCTGTCCCATCCGGAGAGCTGTCATCAACAAACAGAGCCTGCATTTCGTGGGA
>CAZGUN010000069.1:0-2714 GCA_964529125.1 uncultured Candidatus Saccharibacteria bacterium | reverse complement strand
GGGAATTATTTTCACCATCTAGTCCTACTGGATTTGTAAATGCTGTGCGGTTTAAACCCAGCCCCTTGGCTTTCGTGTTCATTTCGTAAACAAAATCACTATATGAAAGCTTACCGGTGGCTAAAGTACAGGCTGCATCCGCAGATGAACTAATCAGCAAACTAGCGATAAGATTTTTCACGGTGTATGAATCCTGAGCAAGAAACCCTGTCTTTTGACCTTCAATCTGTGTGCAAAAGTCGGCCACAACAAGGCTCTCATCCAAATCATAAACACCCAGGGCAACCAAAGCCGTCATAAGTTTTGTGGTAGAGGCAGGCGCAAGTTCTAAGTCTTTATTAATTTCAACTAAAGTTGCTCCAGTCTTTGTATCCACAGCATAAACGGAGCTAGCGCTAGTTTGAGGGAATGGAATTTCGTTTACTTTTTTAGGCAAGCTTTGAACAGCGGCACCCAAAATTTCGGAAGATTGTTGAGTAAAAAGGCTTGGAAAGTCTCCAAGCCCTACTTCTACTGAACTAACATGAAAACTAGTCAAAGCTGCAACAACAATTATGAGATACAAACTAAACCTAACCGAATGAGATAAAACCGATCGGGCAAAGAAACCAATATCATCAATCACCCACAGAATTCTAATAGCAGCAAAAACAAAGATAAGTTGAATTTTTTGAACAAAGGAAACGTGCATTTCACTCTACAATATCAAAGATCTGGGGATTTTCAACCACTATAAGATCACGGGCTGCTAGGGTTATAGAGGTGGTAAGGGCTCCAGCGTTAAAAACAACCATATCTTTGTCCGAAAAGCTTCTGTCAAAGTAAGAGGGAAGATTTATTGCTTTTCCTACGGGAGGGATGGAACCAACTTTAAGCGTGGTGAGCGCTTCAACCTCTTCAGGGGAGGCCATACGCAAATCCTTTATACCTAAATGCGATTTTAGCTTTTTAAAACTTGCCTTTTTGTCCGCTGGAATAACAACTAACAACGGACTTCTGTCTCCGTGCATCACCAAAGCCTTCGCGCCATTTGATAGATCTGTTCCTCTAACCCTAGCCGCATCGGCACTGGTATGAACGGGTTCGTGCTCAATTACTTCGTATGAAACCTTTGCTTCATCTAAAAGCTCTTTTATTTTCTCGAAGACGGTCATCAAATCTCCTACTCCTTTATGGCCAAATGCAGTTCCTTTAATTGTTTGGGGTCAACCTGGCTTGGCGCATCCATAACTGCGGTTTTACCACTTGAGGTCATTGGGAAGGCTACACACTCCTTAAGAGAGGTCTCACCCGCCAAGACCATCACAAGCCTATCTACTCCTAACGCTATTCCTCCGTGGGGCGGGGTACCAAGTTCAAATGCCCTCAGCATATGACCAACACTCTCTTCGATCTCCTCATCTGTGTAACCCATTATCTTAAATGTTTTTCTTAAGATTTCAGGGTTGTGGGCTCTGATACTTCCTCCTCCTACTTCGTAACCGTTGCAGACTAAGTCATATTGGTCGGTTACGATTTGGTCAATGTTTTCCTCTTTCATGTGCCATTCAACGTGTTCTTTTATTGGACTACTAAAAGGGTTGTGAGTAAACGTCCAACCACTTTTTCCGTCAGTAACTTCGGCTGCGTCTGCTTTATCCACTTTCTTAAAAAACGGAAAATTCACAACCCAAGCAAAAGCCAAAACACCTGCGGCTTTTTCTTCTTCTGATCTTAAGTCAAACTTATCGGCGCCATACTTTTCCAAAGCGTCTTTATAGTCAATAATCGGAAATTTTTCATCTTTAAGTTTCGCGCCTACAACTTTAACTGTTGTTTTAATCATCTCTTCGACCAACCCTAAAATATCCTCGCGCGTAATAAAACTCATCTCAATATCAATCTGCGTATGCTCATATCCCCTGTCAGCCCGTAAATCTTCGTCCCTAATGGCACGGGCAAGCTGAAAGTATCTTTCAAAACCCGCTGTCATTAAAAGCTGTTTATATTGCTGTGGGCTTTGGGGAAGCGAATAGAACTTTCCCGGGTGATGCCTTGAGGGAACAATAAAATCCCGCGCCCCCTCTTTAGTCGCTTTGGTAAGCATTGGGGTCTCTATCTCAACAAAATCTTTTGAGTGTAAAAACTTTCTAACTTCTTGGGTAAACTTTGATCTAAGTCTAATTATCTTTTGCATCCTTTCTCTACGAAGATCTAGGTATCTGTATTTCAAACGCGATTCCTCATTTATTTCTAAACCATTTCCTTCAATTGGGATTGGGAGCTCGCCCGACTTATTAAGTACTTTGTATTCTTCGACCCCAATTTCGATGGTACCTGTCTGCACATCGGGATTAATCATGTTTTCGGGGCGGGCCTTAACAGTTCCTGTAACTTCAACCACAGTCTCTGGAGTAAGTTCACCTAACATCGAGGCACCTACACATTGAACCTTTCCAGTTCTATCCCGCAGATCTATAAAAGTTAACTTTCCGTGATCGCGCTTGGAATCCACCCAGCCTTTGAGTGTAACCTTCTCGCCGATTTTTTGAAGTGTTTCTAAAACTAATGTTCTTTCCATATTTCCTTAATCTTACAAGCTTTTCGTCCAATCTTTCAACACTAAATTAACATAAGTTTTTCCGTTGTATTCGTTTCTTTCGGCTAAAAAGGCAATGTCAATTTTATCCCCAACAGAAATACTGTCTTTATGCTCCGCCCCATTAAAGTAAATT
>CAZGUN010000068.1:0-2762 GCA_964529125.1 uncultured Candidatus Saccharibacteria bacterium | reverse complement strand
GAACACTCACTCCCAACCCTTTCGAAAAAATGTTTTATGAAAAAGCTAACAAAGAGATAATTCAAGACCTTACAGACAGAAAATTGATGTTCAAAAACGCGAAAATTGTTCACAGATTTCCTTACCACGATCGTTGCGATACCAACTTAATACACCGCGCGCAAAATTCCTGGTTCATAAATATTCAAGAACTTAAAAAAGATATGCTTAAGAATAATAAAGAGATTAACTGGGTTCCCTCTCATATAAAAGATGGGCAGTTTGTGCAAGTAATAGAAAACGCGCCAGACTGGTGTATTTCGCGAAATAGATTCTGGGCAACTCCAATGCCTGTTTGGGAAAGTGAGGACGGAAAGAGAATAGTTGTTGGGTCAATCAAGGAACTTGAAGATTTGGCTGGAAAAGAGGTTGGGGATTTGCACCGGCCCTACATTGACGAAGTAGTTATTGAGAAGGGTGGAAAAGTTTATAAGAGACGCGAAGAGGTTTTGGATTCTTGGTTTGACGCTGGATCTATGCCATTCGCCCAGTTCCACTATCCGTTTGAAAACGAACAGAAATTCGAGAAAAATTTTCCAGGTGATTACATAGTTGAATATATAGCTCAAGTACGGGCTTGGTTTAACGTTATGCATAGGCTTTCAACAGCCATTTTCGGTAAGAGTTCGTTCAAGAACGTTATAGCTACAGGCTCACTTGCTGGCAACGATGGTAGAAAAATGAGTAAGACTTATGGAAACTACACCGACACGAAAGAAGTTTTAGAGAAAGTTGGGGGCGACGCTGTGAGGCTTTACTTAATGGGTTCGCCACTCATGCTTGGTGAAAACGCTAACTTTGACGATACAGAACTTAGGACTAAATCAAGGAATATTTTGAATCCTTTGTGGAACTCTTTAAAGTTTTTTCTGATGTACGCTGAGTCAAGTGGTTGGGAACCCGAAAACGAAGAAATTCCAACCTCAACCAATCCGTTAGATAAATGGGTTGTTACAAGACTGCATCAAACCATAAAAATCTTTTCGGAAAGTGTAGAAAGCTATCTTGTCCCACCAGCAGTTCGAGCTTCCGAAGAATTTGTGGACGATTTGTCCAGGTGGTACGTGCGAAGATCCCGCGACAGAATTTCAGCTGGAGATAAAGACGCTTTAGCTACCTTATATTATGTTTTGGTGACTTTTTCTAAGACTACGGCTCCGTTAATCCCGTTCATGTCCGAAAACATTTATAGATTGCTTTCTGACGGCGAGTCTGTACACCTATGCGATTACCCGGCATTTTCAGAAAAGTTAATAAAAGAGAATGAAGACTTAATTAATAAAATGGCACAAGATAGGCACGTCGTTTCTCAGGTTTTAGCTCAAAGAGTTGCGCTAAACATTCCGGTAAGGCAGCCTTTAAGTAAGTTTGAAACAATACTTGAAGTTACATTTGATGAAGTTGTTAGGAGTGAAGTAAACGTAAAAGATATAGCTTTAGTGAAAGAGTTGCCTGAGGGTATGCAGGTTAGGCTCGATACTAAAATATCTCCCGATTTGGAGCTGGAAGGTCTTATGAGAGAGATGGTTCGTGAAATTCAATCTTTGAGAAAGAAATCCGGACTCCAGGTGGAGGATAGAATAAAGGTAACATACCCTCAAGGTGAGAAGTTTGACGAGATTGTAGGTAAGTTTGGCGAAGAAATTAAGAAGACAGTGGGAGCTATAGAATTAACCCCCGGAACTTCGTATGAAATTTCCAAAAAGAGTTAACTGGTTTCTTCTAATTTTGCCCGTTCTCATCTTTTCCCTGGGCTTTGTGACGCTTTTTTCGACAAGTCAGGAATTAGCCAGAAACCAACTTATATTTTTCGTTCTGGCAATATTAATTTACATCGCAATTTCTCTAATTGATTACAGATTGTGGGGTTACTACTGGAAGCAGCTGTATTTCTTCACACTTGGTATTTTGCTCGTTACCTTTTTTGTGGGTCACGAAGTTTTTGGTTCATCACGTTGGCTTCAAATTGGAAGTTTCACAATCCAACCTTCCGAATTTGCGAAAGTTGTGACTTTAATTATGGTTGCATATTTTGTTTCGCAGGGTAGAAAAGACCTTTTAAATACCAAAAAAGTTCTAAAGATTAGTATGTTTGTACTTCCTTTAATTTTACTTGTCTTGCTACAGCCTGACTTAGGAACTTCAATAGTAATACTACTAATTTTTCTTGCGTGCATGTGGTTTATTGGGCTCAAGAAGATCTATTTCTTAATTGCTTTATTGCTTTTTGGTGTTTTTTCTTCACCAGGCTGGAGTTTACTTAAGGATTATCAAAAAGAAAGAATTTTAGTTTTTCTTAACCCAAACTTAGATACCCTCGGTTCTGGATATAACGTCATTCAATCCACGATTGCTGTGGGGTCTGGAGGTTTGTTTGGAAGAGGTTTCGGGAGGGGCACACAGTCCCATCTACAGTTTTTGCCTGTTTTCTGGACCGATTTTATCTTTGCCTCTTTTTCCGAGGAATGGGGTTTTGTTGGTGTTGTGGTGCTATTAATACTGTATTCGGCACTTTTTGTGAACCTTCTTCTGGTTGGAATGCGTGCTAAAGATTCATTTGGAAGTGTTGTAACCATAGGTGTTTTCATTATTTTCTTCTTTCAGTTTCTTGTTAATGTTGGCATGAACCTGGGGCTTATGCCTGTGACGGGAATTCCTCTTCCTTTAGTGTCTTACGGCGGCAGCTCGCTCTTAACTTCGGCATTTCTTCTTGGGCTTGTTCA
>CAZGUN010000067.1:0-2792 GCA_964529125.1 uncultured Candidatus Saccharibacteria bacterium | reverse complement strand
TAAATGTTATTACAGATATTATCCCAGGATCTTACTACTGCAAAAGCAAGGGGGTAGTTCAAGAGGGTAAGTACAAAGGCTATTCGTACATGGAGATAGCTCTTATCTCCAAGTATATTGCCGGGGAGGTAAAGATTTCTAAAGAGCAAGGTGGTTTTAAATGGGTAAAGTTGGAAGAAACCTTTGGATACGATCTATCTCCCGAAAGTAAAAAGGCACTAGCATTGTACGTTCGCGATTTAAATTACCCAAGACAGTTTGAGGGAACTCACAAGGTACCTGTTTTGCTTGTCGCAAGAGCCTTGGTTATGGATAAAAGGGGCAGGTATCTGCTACTTAAACGCTCACAAAATGAAACTGATCCTGACAAATGGGATATTCCGGGAGGGAAAATAGATAAGCTTGAGATATTACCAAACAGCTTAAAGAGAGAGGTGCTTGAAGAGAGCGGTTTGTTAATCGAGATAATCGAGTCCTCAGCTTTTACTCAAAGTACCGTTATGAACACAGGCAGATACAGCGGTTTTACCGTAGTTACGTTAATAAGTACAGCAAGTGTTAGGGGAGGGAGAATAAAATTATCAAGCGAACATAGTGATTTTGGCTGGTTTACAAAAGATGAAGTCTTCGACCTAGATCTTTCTGAAAATGTTAAGTATCCACTAATTGAAATGCTACTTACCGATTAAACCTTGACACAACAACCCCAAAGGCTTAATAATTACTTTGTGGAAATGCGAAAACTCATCTTAATTTTAACCACATCAACAACCACAACCCCTTTCCAGGGGTAATATTCGTAATCACAACTTCATAATTGATCTAAAACAGTATAAACTTGAGAAAGGAAATTTAATGCCAAAGAAAAAAGTTATTGAACAACTAAAAAATGATCCGTTAATGCCGCTTCGCCACAGCGCTGAGCACGTGCTTCACATGGCTATGCAAGAACTGTATCCAAGTCTTAAAAAAGTAATGGGCCCTCCAATTAAGGACGGGTTCTACTTTGATTTTGATCTTGATGTAGCCATTTCTCCTGAGGATTTTCCGAAGATTGAAGAGAGGATGCAGGAGATTATTGATGCCAAATTGCCTATAAAATCCATGAAATCAAGTTTAGGTGATGCTAGAGCCACCTTTGCCAATAATGAGTACAAACTTGATACTCTAGGCGAAATTGAAAAAAGAAGCGAAGAAATAACCCTATATGAAGTAGGCGAAAAGGGTGAGGAACACTATGATCTAGACCTTTGCGCAGGTCCTCATCTTGATAATACTTCAGGTGTTAAAGCCTTTAAGCTTCTAAGCGTTGCCGGAGCCTACTACAAGGGCGATGAAAAAAACAAAATGCTTCAAAGAATTTATGGAACGGCTTTTGATTCAAAAGAAGCATTGGAGGCCCATCTTGAGCAACTTGAGCTTGCTAAACAAAGAGACCACAGGAAACTAGGTCAGGAACTTGAGCTTTTTGCCTTTAGCGACGAGGTTGGTGCAGGGCTGCCGCTTTGGCTTCCGAAAGGAAATATCATTCGCGAAGAGCTTGAAAATTGGGCAAAAGAAACTGAGCAAGCCTGGGGCTACGAGCGGGTTTCAACACCCCACATCGGCAAAGAGGGCCTGTATCTTACTTCAGGGCATCTTCCTTACTACAAAGACGACATGTATAGCGCCATTGAAATGGATGGGGAAAATTACTACCTGAAAGGCATGAACTGTCCCCACCACCACATGATCTATAAGTCAAAACCTAGATCCTACCGTGATTTACCTCTACGTCTGGCCGAATATGGAATGGTTTACAGAAACGAGCCTTCCGGAACTTTATTTGGGCTTATGCGAGTTCGCGCACTGCAGCAAAACGATGCTCACATTTATTGCCCAGAGGATCAAGCCGAGGAGGAATTTTTGCAGGTTCTGAAGCTTCACGAATTTTATTACAACACGCTGGGACTTAACAAAGACGATTACTTTTTGGTTATTGGGCTTCCTGATGAGGAAAAGCGAGACAAGTATCATGGCGATAAAAAGCTTTGGGACAGGGCAGAGAAGCTTATGAGAGGAGCGATTGAAAAGTCGGGGATTCGAGCAAAAGAAGAGATAGGATCGGCAGCGTTTTACGGACCGAAAATTGACTTTAATATCATGAGCTCAACCGGGCGTGAATTTTCCATCTCTACAAATCAACTTGACTTATACATGCCTGAAAGATTTGAGCTGGAGTATGTTGATGCCGACGGAAGTAAGAAAAGGCCAGCTGTTATTCACCGAGCACCATTAGGTTCGCATGAAAGGTTCATTGGCTTTTTGATTGAACATTTTGGCGGTGCATTTCCGGTTTGGCTTTCACCGGTTCAGATTGAGATCGTTCCAATCTCGGATAAGCACCTAGAATATGCCCAAAAGGTTGCGCAGATGGCAAGGGAGCAGGGCTTAAGAGCACAGGTTAGCGACAAAGACGGCTCTATGGGGGCAAAAATTAGGCAGGCGCAGCTTCAAAAGGTTCCTTACACGTTTGTGGTAGGCGACAACGAGGCTAAAGCAGGCCAAGTGAGCGTTAGGCTTAGAAATAACGAAGATTTGGGAGCAAAAGACACTTCAGAGGTTTTGGCGAGGATAAAGGAAATAAAGTTGACCAGGAGCCTGTCACTGTGGTAAGTTTAACCCCGTCAAAACTGTGAATAAACGCTATCAACTAAACGAAGGAATTAAATCAACACAACTGCGGGTAATTAAAGGGGACGGCGAAAATTTGGGCGTGATTGACAAAAAAGAAGCACTGGCGTTGGCCAAGC
>CAZGUN010000066.1:0-2834 GCA_964529125.1 uncultured Candidatus Saccharibacteria bacterium | reverse complement strand
CTCCTCGTAAATTCCATCAAATAAGTCGTATTCCTTTGTTTCGGCAAGAGAAATCCAGGCAAAATCGTCAGTTTCGTTTTCCTGCAAGGTTACCTCCCCTGAAACATAATCAGCCATGCACGAAATTACAAGAGAAGGGGAGCCGTCTGAGTGAATGGTAGCAAGGCTTGTAACATATTCGATGTTTTCTATTTCCAGCCCAACTTCTTCTTTAACTTCACGCCTTAAAGCCTTTTCCAAAACGTTGTACCAATACTGTTCGGTTTCTTTTGGAAGATCGTTGTAGTCCGAAACTTCAAGATGCCCGCCGGGAAGTGTCCATTTGTTTGGAAAGCGTTTTTTGGTAGCGGCGCGTTTTGTGATTAGAAATTTGCCGTTTTTGACGATGCTTGCGGTGATAACGACTTCGTGGAGGAATTGGCTTTGAGTATCAGGTGACATAGAAAAATACTAACACAATGTATAATCCAAATGCCATGAGTTCAATCCTTGTTTACGGAACAACAGAAAGAAACCGCGCTTCCCATGTTCGCAAAATGCTTGAAAATTTGGCGATGAAAGAAAGCGAAAATAATCCCGATTTATTTATTGTAAATCCCGAAGAAGGAAAGCAAAGTATTGGAATTGCGCAGACAAGAGAGGCTACAAAGTTTTTGCAGGAAAGACCTTTTTCGCACAAAAGTAAGGTCGTGATTGTATACAAAGCGGAGTTGCTAACTGTTCAGGCTCAAAACGCTTTGCTTAAAACTTTGGAGGAACCGCCCAGTTACGCGACTATAATTTTAAACGCAAAAACAGAAAGTTCTTTGCTTGCAACGGTGGTTTCGAGGTGCAGGAGGGTAAGGGCCGGGGAAGACGAAAACCGTAGTGACGGAGCTTCTACTGCCGATGCAGCCAGGGCAGATATAAACAAAATACTAAAAATATCTGTTGGCGAACGGTTGGATTGGGCAGCTGAGTATTCAAAAGAAGAACGCGGAATTGTTATTCAAACGATGGAAGAGTGGGTAAGCGAGCTTCGAAAAAACTTGAACCTGAAAAGCGCGGAAAATATAGAAAACATTTTAAACGTGAAAAAAGATTTGGAAAAAACAAATGTATCTCTAAAACTTGCGCTCGAGTTTTTAATGCTCAAAATTCAGTAAGAGCCAAACCTTAACTAGCGTTTGGCTCTTCCAATTTCCACTTGAAAACAACTGCCCGAGATTTTTCCAGATTGGTCGGATCTGAGGGTTCGGGCATACGAAATTTACTAAATCCCCAGTAAATTTTTTCATCCTCGTAAAAGTAGGTGTCTATCAGATCGAAGGGTATCAGCAGGCCTGCGTAGACTAGCCAGTGCTTATAATTTCCTGCCGCATCCGGCACAAAACCTACGCAAAGGACTTCGATCACGGTAACCGTAAACTTAGACGGGGCAGGCGGAGGGCGATGCGTGTCTACCTTGTGATAAGTAGGCGTACTCACCTCGACCCCCGCTCACGCTCTTTCTCAGCATTGATTAACTCGCTGCACGCCCTGTTGAAATCCATAGGCGTAATGTTAGAGGGAATTTTCATTAGGTCCCCCAACGTAACTTCATCAAGGCTAATAGGTGCGTTTGCAAACGCCTTCCTTCTTTCATCACCGCCCTTTACCATAGCGTCCTGGAAAGATTCGCTGATGCGCATTTGCATGCAAACAGCATTTATTTTGTGCTTGTTCGCTTTAGTCACGCTCATGTGTCTCCTCCGAGTAGTGGGGTATTATGCTTAAAATTTCAGCGAAAGTGATTTTACCCCATCTCAGCGAAAAATCAAGCTATAGGACGTAGAAATCTTACACAAATTGATATAAAATTACTTGGTTATGGCTACAGCAATCGACAAAATCAGCAGCTACACAGCAGAAGATATTCAGGTTTTAGAAGGCCTTGACCCGGTTAGAAAACGTCCAGGAATGTACATAGGCTCAACCGATCTTCGGGGCTTGCAGCACCTTGTTACCGAAATTGTTAATAACTCGATGGACGAGGCTATTGCAGGGTACGCAAACCACGTACGTGTTGAGTTTAGAAAAGATAATTCGGTTGTGGTTTACGATAACGGGCGGGGAATTCCTTATGGCACCAAAAAGGGTTACAACGTCTCGGCACTTGAACTTGCCTTTACACGCTTGCACGCTGGTGGAAAGTTCGGTGGGGCGGGGTACAAGGTCTCAAGCGGCCTTCACGGAGTTGGTGCTTCGGTTGTGAACGCTTTGTCTGACTGGTGTCGAGTTGTTGTTTTAAATAAACCCAAAAAAGAAATCAAAATTCAGGAATATGAAAAGGGTGCGGATGTTATTCACAAGCTTGCAGATCTTGATCCCGAAAAACCAAAAAGCCAGATTAAAGGCGCGGAATGGGGAATAGATTTAGAGAGCTGGAACTACGACACAGGCACAATTGTGCAGTTTATGCCCAGCACCAAAACTTTTGAAACCACTGACTTTAAATCGCCGTTTTTTCTTCGCCAACTTAAAGAGTACGCGTTTTTAACCAAAGGGATTAGGTTTGAACTTGTCGATGAGCGCGACGACAGCCATTTCAACTACTATTTTGAAGGGGGAATTAAAACCTATCTTAAAGCGCTAAACAAAAATAAAAAGCCTTTGCACGAAGTGTTTTATGCTTCGAAAGAAATTGACGGGGTTTTGGTGGAAGTTGCGATGCAATACAACGATTCCTTTGTAGAAAATGTTGTAGCTTTTGCCAACCACTTGAAAAACATTGAGGGCGGAACCCATTTGACGGGCTTTAGAACAGCCTTAACTAAAGCAATTAACGACTACGGGCGCAAAAAAGAGTGGCTTAA
>CAZGUN010000065.1:0-2961 GCA_964529125.1 uncultured Candidatus Saccharibacteria bacterium | reverse complement strand
CTCTGTCATAAATCCAAAGGTTAAATACATGTTGAGCGGATTGAAAAAGTAGATCAGCCCAAAAAGTACTGAAGTTGAAAACTGCTTTTTCATTCGATACAAGATGAAGGCCGACAATAAATAAAAGTTAGCAACGGAAAACAGTAAAGTTAAAATGGGCAGTTTCTCTATAGAAAATATTTTTGCAAAACCTGCGGCAATTAGGCCTTGAGTGTAAAACGTGGGGCCAGTATAGGGATGCAGAGTAAAGTCCCCTTTCATAAATCTTGAAACCATTTCGTAGTAAACCCAATCATCGTTTTGGTAAAAATCTATTTTGCTTGAAAGCGTAAACACAAGCATAAAAAGAGCCAGTGTTATAAGCAAAAGCCATAATTTCTTCATACTATAATGATATACTTTCCCAGGAAGCTACGAAAGAGAAATGAATTATAAAGAGTACGAAAACATGGAAAAGTTCGAGAAAAACTACTGGTGGCATAGGGGCCGCCTTTATTTGTTGGAAAAGTTAATTAATGCCTACCTTCCAGAAAGGGAAGGTGACATCCAGCTACTTGAAGTTGGTTCAGGAACCGGCGAGACCGTTAAGTTTTTGTCTAATTTTGGAAAAGTTACTGGAATAGATGTTTCAGAAAGGGCCGTTGAGTTTTCTAGAGGTAAGGGTTTAGAAAATATAATACTGGGGGACATAAATGAGCTTGACCTTTCTAAACATAAAAATATGTACGATGCCATCTTTGCCCTTGATACCTTGGAACATATACAAGATGACGTAGAAGCAATGAGAAGGATTAATGGGATGTTAAAAGAAGACGGACTTCTCTTCCTTACTGTTCCAGCACATAAATTTCTATGGAGTGAGCATGATGAGGCGCTACATCACAAAAGAAGGTACCACTCGCTCGAACTTTTACAGAAACTTAGAGATGCAGGACTTAAACCAGTAAAGAAATCGTATTTTGTTTTTTCGGCATTTCTACCAATTTTGTTTTTTAGAACATGGAATACCATATTTGGCAGAACTGCGTATCCAAAAACTTCGTATGTTAAGTTACCAAAGATCTTTAACGACCTTGCAACAAATGTACTAAAACTAGAGGCAAAGATTATACAAAAGATAAGTTTTCCTATAGGAACAACGATTGTGGCGGTTGCGAAAAAGCCTAAAGATAACGACTAAACGAAGTTGGATCTAATGTTTTTTATAAAATAGATCCCAACGCCTAAAAGAAGGACGAACGAAACCGCCAAATTCACATTTACTACACTAGCCAAACTTTCATGGTGAAAAGAAATTAAAATAACTTGCAATGTAATTGCGGGGAGAAGCAAAAGAACAACACCAGTCTTTTCTATAGCTAAAAAGAATAGAATCATAAAGTTTATTAACACATACATACCTACAAAAATAGCAAATCTTGGTAAAAGATCTGCGGAAGCAAGATACGAGGGTCCAAACATTACACGCGTAATAAAGTTAGGCATTAAAGTAAAAACAATAACGCCCGCGAGCACAACTAAAACTTGTAAAAGCAATAAGGGTTTAAATTTTCCTAAAACATCCTCACCATTACCATAAGCTGAAGAAACCGTAGGAAACATAACTACACCAACTGTGCTCGCCCCAAACAACAAAACTTTTCCAATGGTAACAAGACCTGCGTATAGGCCAGCTGATGTTTCATCGAAAAAATGTTTCACAAGCACAACATCAATATTGTTCAAAAGAGTTAGCCCAATCTGTACAAAAAGAACAGAGCCGGCAAAGACAAGTATATTTTTATAGTAAGGTTTTAAGTTTGTGTCATCCGACCTTAAGAAATGCTTTTTTAACATCCAAGCTCCAATTAAGTAGGACGCGGCAAAAGATAAACCCATTCCTATAAATGCTCCTGGTAGCTTAAATCCCGCTATAACAATTAAAACCGGGATGACAAGCCTTAGGAATTGGGTCAATACAGAAAAGGAAGCGTAGGCCTTAAATCTTAATAAACCCTGTAAGTAAGCGGTAGGGAGTACTACTAAAAAA
Source organism: uncultured Candidatus Saccharibacteria bacterium (assembly GCA_964529125.1). Taxonomy (GTDB): domain Bacteria; phylum Patescibacteriota; class WWE3; order UBA101185; family UBA10185; genus 2-01-FULL-42-13. Next base: position 932 of record CAZGUN010000065.1, on the reverse strand, counting down.
GAAAGCCCGAGAAACGCCCCAAAGTAAATGAGTAGGTTAGGATCGGAAATGCTTAAGAAACTCGCAAGCTGTTGTCTAAAAAGAAATGTTAGCGAAAACAAAAGTAGTCCCACTCCCAAAACTCCAGCCGAAAGTTCCAGGAAAATGCGGGTAAGTGTTCCGTATTTACTTTGGGTAGAAAGATTAGAAACAAGTTTAATTAATGAAGTTGTGAATGCGACTGCCAGTACCCCTAAAATAACGTAAACGGATAGAAGCGCTGTGAAAGTTCCAAAATCGGAAACCGTAAGCCATCGCCCGAGAAAAATCTGCAGAAGATAAGCAAAAATACTTCCGATAAAAGAGCCCGCCGTAACTATAACTACTCTGAAAAACGCGGGGTTTTTAACTAAATTCTTTACACGAGTAATCATATTTACTTGCTTATATCCCGGGCAGTGTTTTCGTACACATTGTAAATTGGAACTCCTCGAAGTTTTATCTGTTCAACAAACCTAAATGGGTCTTCAGGTTCGGATTCGTCAAACCACACAGGATAAATAAAAAACTGGGCTTTTCTTGAGTCAAAATCAATGCTGGAAATTGTGGCCCAGGCGCCCATTCGCCTTACAAAGGGGTGTAGTTGCGTATAATACTTCTCCGGAAAGGCCACAACTAGGCGGTTTTGTAGTACATTGGCCGTATCATATATATCTTCACCTGGCCCAAAATCCTGCAAACCAAGCTCGTGTTTTTTAGTCTCCAAATATTTTATCAATTCGAAATGACCAATTACCCATTTTGGCTCAATCATCCAGATTCCGTTTTTTAATCCACCAGTTAACGGACTGTAGTACGAAAAATAATCCGGATGAAGAACTGCCAAAGTTGCAAAAGCTGGTATTAATAAAGTAATTCCAAATAATGTAAAGGCGTTGGAAACCTTTGAAAAC
>CAZGUN010000064.1:0-2971 GCA_964529125.1 uncultured Candidatus Saccharibacteria bacterium | reverse complement strand
AGCAATTTCATTTGGGTGATGAATCATTTTGTGATCTTCCCCACCCATGTGAATATCAACTGTTTGACCAAGCTCTTCCAACACCATCGCGCTACACTCAACATGCCATCCAGGATATCCCCTTCCCCACGGTGAATCCCACTCCTGCCATCTTATTTTTGTGTCAGGAGATAACCTCCAAAGGGCAAAATCGGTTGGGTTTTTCTTTTCGGGATTTGGCTCAAGGCGTGCTCCTTCCTCAACCAAGTCAACTTTTGTTCCTGCAAGTTTTCCATAATCACTAGCTTTTGATGTATCAAAATAAATTCCATCGCTTGTTCTATAAGTAAAACCTTTTGCTTCTAAGGTCTTTATAAGTGCCTGCATTTCTTTTATATAGTCGGAAGCTTTTGTAAATTTTTCAGGTCGTAAAATGTTTAACTTGTCATATGCTTTCATGAAATCTTGTGCATAAAACTCAGATATTTCTTTGGCACTTTTGCCTTCTCTGTCGGCCGCAAGCTCAAGCCTGTCTTCACCGGAATCAGCATCGCCTAAATTATCGCCAGTTAAATGGCCAACATCGGTAATGTTCATAATGAATTTTACTTTGTAGCCGTTGTATTTAAGAACCCTATGAACAAAATCGCTACTCATAAAGGTTCGGAAATTTCCAATATGCTGATAATCGTAAACGGTAGGACCGCAGGTATACATTGTTACAACGTCGGGGTTTAAGGGTTTAAAATCTTCAAGTTTTTTTGTTAGCGAATTATAAAGCTGCATCTTCAAAATTTATTATAGCGGATAAGTCCAGTTTTGTACTCAAAAAAACAGCGCCTTCTCCAAAAATCTGAAGAAGGCGCCCTAGAGCAGCGTGCACAAAACACTAAGACCGATGATAGGAAATATACATCGACAAGAGACTAAGGCCGAAGGATGTCAACGCGCTTACAGCTGCTGGGAGCATGGGCTCAATTTGAGTTAATTCAGCAAGCCCAAGTCCAGCAATCGCAGCAAAACCGGCTCCTACGATAGGGACAAGCCCGGTTGCTAAAAACAAACCAAGTCCTACCCAAGCGTTTTTTGTCCATCTTCTCTCGTACCCAACCTCTGCGCCAATCACCATAAACGTAATGGCTGGAAAAACCAGAAGGCCTAAAAACCCAAACACGAAAATCATGTCACTCATTTGGCACTCCCCGAGCCTCTCAAAAGCCATACTGGCGGGTTAGCAGAACTGAAGGCATACAAAGCCCAGAAGCACACCCCGAACGTAAGAAGGCCAACGAGGCCAGCGAGATTTCCGGCATCGGAAGGGCCCATTCCAGCAAGAACGAAAGTTCTTAGGGCTAAAAAGCCGCTTCCATAAGATCCAGCAATTATCAGAAGCATTTCAGCGTAGGGTCTGCCTTTGGTGCCGTACTTATATGAAGCTTGGGCAAATATGGCCACCAGCAATGCTACGAGAGGGGGCCCGATTACCAGCGATGCCAGGTAAATCTCGAAAGCGTATTCTATGTCGATACTATTAGGCACGTCTTCCTCCATTAACTCATTGAATTGAAAGGTTGGATTTGTTCAATTTCAATCTTTACGCTGGATTATAGCAAAACTTATGAGGTAAAACTCGATCTGCCTTCAAGCGCGCGGGTTAAGGTTATATCATCCGCGTACTCTATATCACCGCCAACAGGCAGGCCTCGGGCAATTCGGGTAATTCTTACCGCGCTTTCATCTAAGCCTGCGTCGCGAATTAACTTCGAAATGTACATCGCGGTAGACTCGCCCTCCATGCTACTGTTCGTGGCCAAAATGATCTCGATTCCACGATCCCCGCCGCTTCCGCTTTCAGTCATTTCTTTCAAACGCGAAATAAGCTCTTTTATGTAAATTTCGTCCGGCCCAATATTTTCCAAAGGATTTATTACACCGTGCAAAACATGGTATGTGCCTTTGTGACCAACTTTTTCGAAAGCTAAAACATCCATGGGGCTTGAGGTTACGATAATAGTGTTTTTGTCCCGTCTGGCGTCGGAACAAATGCTGCAGGGATCTACTTCGTCAACATTTTTACAGATGGAGCAAAGCTTGGTTCCGGTTTTTAAGTTTGTCAGCGCGGAAGCAAAACTTTCCAACTCTTCTTGAGGAAAATGCAAAAGGTAAAAGGTTAAGCGCTGGGCAGTTTTTGGACCAATTCCGGGTAAGCGTTCAAATGCGTTAATAAGATTTTCAATTGGTCTTGGGATTTTCACTAACTGATTGTAGACGCGGTGCGCTAAAGAGGCAAGTTGCCGTCAAAAACATCCAAGATTGAGTCGCTGGAAGAAATGTCGCTTGCGACCTTAATGTTCATGTCCGTTAGCTCGCCGGTTTCGTACTTGGATTTTGGTTCGGGACGTTCGCTTGAAAGTTTAAGTTGCAGCGAAATTGGTTCGCCAAAAATTTCGGACAAAACACTTTCAACTATTTGCTTGTTTCTAATGCTTTCTAAACGCTCTTTGTGGAACTTGTAAAAGACTTCAATTACTAGGGAGCTTCCGCTTATTTCGATGGGCTTCGTGGCTTTAAGCAAGGCCTGAACGCCGTGGTTGTGATTTATAACGCCCTTAAGAACATCCTGCCACGCGCTTTGAATATCTTCGAATTTTACGCTGAGTTTCGACTTTGATTTCTTCGCATTACTCTTAGCTTCTTTTGCAACCTTTGAGATTTTCAAAGTGGAGCTTGAAATGCGAACCAGCCCCTCGCCACTTCCACTCAATCCCCCACCCTTACTCCCACTCGTTTTTCCGCCCCCACCTGCCAACCCTGCGGGTTCGCTAGCTTTCGCGGATACCTCATGCAAATCCGCTCCTCCACACAAAATTACAATCGCCAATTCCAGTGGCAATTGGGCGATGGACGATAGTTTTATTTCGTTTGTCGCTTTTGAAAATGCCTCAATCATTTCTACAACTTTTTGCGAACTTAACTTTGCTGCTTGTGTTTT
>CAZGUN010000063.1:0-3019 GCA_964529125.1 uncultured Candidatus Saccharibacteria bacterium | reverse complement strand
CTATTATCCAGCTTTTGCAAAAGTCTAATAATATAGGCGCGGCTTGGGTTGGCCATGTAGTGGGAAGCAGATCTTTGCACGATTATTTTGAGAAATTTGGTTTAGGTTCGCAAACCGGTGTGAATCTGGAAGGTGAGGACACAGGAATTTTAAGGGACTACAGAGAATGGACAGATATTGATTTAGCAACAGCTGCCTTTGGTCAAGGTGTTTCCGCCACTCCTTTGCAAGTTTTGAATGCGTTTAACGCAATAGCAAACGGTGGGGATTTGTTGGAGCCACGAATTATTTCAAAGTTGGTTGAGGGTGAAAAATCGATTGACATCCCAACTAAGAAAATTCGGGATGTAATGTCTAAGCAAAGTTCGGAAACCATGGTTGACTTGCTGACCCAGGCAGTAGATGGAGGCGAGTCTAAGTTTTTTAACCTTAAAACTTACAGAATTGCGGGTAAAACCGGAACCGCTCAAATTCCCGTTGGTGGAAAGTATGATCCGCAAAAGACAAATGCTACTTTTGTTGGGTTTTTAACTAACTCAAAGAAATTTTCAATGATAGTCAGGTTGGACAGGCCTTCAAGTAGCGTTTACGCTGCCGAGACCGCCGTGCCCCTGTGGATGGCCATTGCCGACGATCTGACAAAGTTTTACGGAATTGCTCCGGATACCCCCTTGACAAGTTTTTAAGATTTTTGTATAAATTGTGATGGAGAACTTAACTTCGGTTAAGATCTCCACTGAAAAAACTCGCTTCGGCGGGTTTTTTCATTTCTCGGGCATTTTTTTGTGTCTTATTTCCTTTGATGTGATTGGAATAACTAAGGTTGCGGGGAAGGCTCGTCTACAACACTTTGAGGCTGTTCTTCTTCCTGGGTTGGAGTGACAGCGTTTGGGTCGATAAAGGTGCCATTAAGTTTCGCTTCAATATCAGCGTGAAGGTTGGCAAATCCTGGCTGGGTGGGAACAAAAACCCAGGCAATGTAGCCTTCGGTTGGGTGATAAATGTAAGGATCGCCGACAACGAGGGATTCAACGGTGTAATTTTCGCGATCTTTGTAAAAGTCCCAAAGGTATCTAACATCGGTTAAGGATAAAGTTGTGTACATTTTACTAGGTGCGGTTACGATGTTAAAAAACTTTTCCACATCCATTGGCCAAAAAATACTTTCAGGTTGGGAAATCGCCTTTACCATCCCCTGTAAAATCAAATGCTGCCTTTTTGCTCTCATAAGGTCACTTCCTTCACCGTTGTCTCCTTTTCTCGAGCGGGCGAAAATTAGCGCCCGATCCCCACTCATAACTTCCTCACCCACCACAAATGTAACAGGCATGGCTCCGGAATCGGTGGAATTTGGAAATTCATAATCAGTGAAGGTTGTTTGCACGCTTATTGGCACGCCGCCAAAGGAATCAATAATCCAGCGAAAGTGGTCAAAGTCAGCCGTAATAACCCCGTCCACCTGTTGGCCCGTAACTTGCTCAAAAGCGTCAATGAGAGTTTCCTCACTATAAACGGTATATAAAGCGTTAATTTTATTTCCATTAACCCAAAGATCGCGTGGAACTGAGGTTAGCAAGACACGGTTTGTTTGCGGATTTGCGGAAACTAAAATCATGGTATCGGTGTTAAATCCGCCCTGACCTCGCGCGCGCCTCCCTTCGCTTGTATCGGTTCCTATAAGCAAAACATTGATAACATCGCTTTTAAACGCAGTATCTTCCTTTTTAATGCCCGTAACCCCATCAAAGTTTTGAGATATGCTTTTTGCGATTGGTGAAATAATGTCTATGTTCTCTTTTTTGGCAAAATCATAAACAAAGTAGCCCAAAACGCCCCAAATGGCCAAAACCACTACCGCTATAAAAATTCCGCCTTTGTTGCGCATACGAATAAGCATAAAGATATTTGTTTGGGGGGTCAAATTTGGTATGATTTTGGTATGGCGCGAAAAATCCTGCTAGTTGAAGACGATATGGCTCTAGCCAACCTATATAAAATGGAGCTCGAGTCTAAAGGAAATACGGTTATACATGTTGCTGAAGGTTCTCAGGCAGTAGAGGCGGTTCGCCAAAACGCTCCTGACGTGGTTTTGCTTGATGTTATGCTGCCGGGAAAAAACGGTTTGGAAATTTTGCAAGAGGTTAGGGATTCGGAAGATATAAAAGACGCGAAAGTTATAATGCTCACGAATTTTGGAAACGAGGAAAATGTCTCTACGGCCTTGGAGTTAGGTGCTTTAGACTACATCATGAAGTACAAAATTACACCTTCCGAGATGTCAGACAAAATAGCTTCACTTTTAGGCGACTCCACGGAGTCTGTGATTAAGGTGACAAGCTAGATATTTAATGAACCCACTGCCCATCCAAGCCCCAATAGAAATCATGATGGAGAAGATGACTGAAGGAGTCTTTGTTATAGACAAGGATTTTAAACTCTTGCTTGCAAATCCCGCCTGCAGGAAAATGCTTGGAATTTCGCCTATAAAAACAATTTCACTTTTTGACCTTACCGCTGCGTTTAAAGAGTACTTTCCAATTGAAGAGGCAATCTCTAAAGTTTTCAAAACCCTTGAGGCCGAAAAAGTTTCCGAAGTTAAAGTTGACGGAAAATTCTTTCAAATAACTGTTATTCCCATTGAGGTTAGTGATGGAATTCCGGGGGTGGGAGTTTTGTTGCACGATCAGACAGAAGAGCAAAACCTCCGTCACCAGCACGAAGGCTTTATGGCGATGCTGGTTCACGAGTTGCGTTCGCCCCTGACGGTTATAAAGGGTATGGCCGATATGTTGCTTAAAAACCCGGAAAGATTTGATGAAGCTAAAAAAAATGAAATTTTGACTCAAATTGAGGCTTCAGCTAATCAGTTGCTGGAAATGGTAAACACGACACTTGAAGATGCGCGAGAGGACGACGGTAAGTTTGAAATCCACAAGAAGGCGGGCGATCTAAACGCCTTGATAAAAGGTGAGGTAAAAAATTATGAAGGTTTGGCTAAAGAGAGAAACTTAAGTTTAAC
>CAZGUN010000062.1:0-3045 GCA_964529125.1 uncultured Candidatus Saccharibacteria bacterium | reverse complement strand
ATGATTGGTATCGAAAGCCCTAATTCCTGCAAAACCCCAATCGCAGCTGAAACCTGCCCTTTTCCGCCATCTATCACAATTAAATCTGGCGTTCCCCACTTCTTCACATTTTTACTTTCAAGTTTTTCCCGCGCAAATCTTCGCCTTAAAACTTCGCGGATCATTTCAAAATCATCTGGAGTTTCCTTAAACTTGATTTTAAATTTTCGGTACTCACTTTTATCAATACGCCCATCGGTTGCCACAACCATAGAACCTGTTGCATCTTTGCCAAACAAATTCGAAATATCGTAACATTCAATTCTCGATGGAAGTTTCTTTAAAGCTGGGATATTTGCAACCAATTCATCCAAAGCCTGCGAGACCAGATCCTCAATTAAATAAGGGTTGTCCATGTACTCTTCAGGATCTCTAAAGTTTCGGGTTATATAATTTATTTTCGAAAGAAGATCGCGTTTTTGGGCCGCCTCCTCATATTTCATTTCTTTAGAGAGTTTTTTCATTTCTTTTTCCAGCGAGCCTAAAAGCCTTGGGCTTTCACCTTCTAAAAGCCTCTGAAGTTGCTTTATCTGAGCCTTATATCCCTCAATGGAAACAGCGTTGGTGCAAGGCGCGGAGCACAAGCCAACATGTCCATAAAAACAAGGTGAACCAAGCCCGTGATACCTTTGAAACTTGGAGGTAGAACAATCTCTAAATGGAAACATTCGCCGAAGAGTTCGCAGTAAATACTTTGCAACGGTTCCGTGAGCGTAAGGGCCGTAAATTTTATCACCTGGTTTTAATTCGGTTGCGCGCGCTGTAGTCACCACTGGCAGCTTTACCGGCTTTCCATTAATTTTTACTTCCTCACTTCGAATAACAATATGAAGCGAAGATTTATCGTCCTTTAAAGCAACGTTATATTTTGGGTTGTGTTTTTTAATAAGAGAGGCTTCAAGAATTAGTGCCTCAAGTTCTGTTTCAACTTCGATTGTATCCAGATCCGCAATTTGTCTAACAAGCGCAGCAGTTTTTGAACTTGTATCTATAGCTATCACAAAATAGGATTTGACCCTGTCGTGCAATCTTACAGCCTTGCCTACATAAATTATTTTTCCACTTTCATTTTTGAACATATAAATGCCTGGGCGTTTAGGAAGGTTATTTACTTTTTGTAGAAGTTCATTTGGAGGCACAAGAGGATTTTATAGCTTAATTAGAGAATAGACAAAGAACAAGGCTTAGGAAAAGCAGTGATGCTCCTAAGCCCTGTGGGATAGCTAACGTTAGTACTTAACGGTAGCTTTGGTGGCGCCGGTAGTTGGCGCGCTGTGTTGGGGTGGCGTTGCACAACAGAGCCTTCGGGCGATGGGTAGGGCTGCCGCGGCCGCTACGAATGGACGGGCGCTTGTCTTGCGGGTCACGCTTGGCCCAAACTTGTTGCACTGGGGCAGATTTGTTGCCCAGCAGAATGGTTACCAAGCCGCCTGTAGCCACGACATTGAGGCGAACGGGCGCAAAAGCAAGGCGACGGCGCTTTGCGACAAATAGCATGAGAGCGACAACAAGGAAAGCAAAGGCAACCATCAAAAACAGAACTAAAATCGGGTTCATTTTGATCCTCCTAATAAGGGATTTTCGTCATTATACCCTATAATAGGCTTTCATGCAACCTATAGGTCCGTAGCCTCTTCGCGCCGCATCTTGTATTATTAGGTCAATGCCTAGAATACTAAAGTCGTTAACCTTAGCCACTTTTCTAATTGCTACCTCTCTTTTGCTACCCCCCGCTTTCGCGGACGAACTCTTCGACACTGAATTTAACGTCACCTACAACATCGCCCCAGCTGGCGAGGCTAACATCGTTCAAAACATAAAAATCACCAACAAACAGGACGATGTGGTTGCGACAAATTATTCGTTAACCATAAAGGACATGAACATTTACGATGCGGCCGGAACTGATGATGAAGGCGAACTAAAACTTGAAGCATCAAAAGATGCAAACACGACCACACTTAAAACAGAATTCAACGAGCAAGTGATTGGGGCTGATAGAAGTTATGAATGGCAACTTAAGTACAAATCCGGAGATATTGCCACGAAAGTTGGCGAAATTTGGAATGTTCATATCCCGCAAGTTGAGGTTTTGGATTTAACTAAGGATTACAACGTAACGCTAGTGATTCCAAAGGAATTTGGGCCGGAGATTTTTATTTCTCCTCTGCCAACAAAAGCCACTGACGAAGGTGCCTCAATAACCTATTTTTTTGATAAGCAAGCTCTGGCCGAAAGAGGAATAACCGCATCTTTCGGTAACTTCCAGACTCTAAACTTTCAACTTAAATATAATTTGGCCAATGAGTCAGCTTTTACTTCATACCAAGAAATTGCCCTGCCGCCTGATATTACCAATACTCAGCAAGTCTTGTATAAATCATTGGAACCCAAACCCTACAGCGTTCACACAGATGATGATGGAAACCTAATTGCGACATATAAACTTGGTGGGAATGATGAGGTAGAGGTTATCCTCACCGGCTCTGCAAGAATTGCTGGCAAACAGATAAATCCGGCTTTTGGGGGAAGTTTGAGTGAAATACCAGGGGAGTTGAAGCGCAGGTACGCCGGCGCGGAGAAATATTGGGAAGTAGATGCGCCTACGATAAAAGGTCTTGCTAGCTCACTTAGAGACACAGGATTAACGACATCTCAAAACGCACAAAAGGTTTACGAGTATGTAACTCAAAATCTCAAATATGACTTTGATATCGTAAATAAGAATTTTGTCGATAGAAATGGCGCCTTAAACGCATTAACAAATTCTGGCCCGTGGGCCTGTATGGAATTTACCGACTCATTTATTGCAATTACCCGCGCCATGGGAATCCCCGCCCGGGAATTAAACGGTTATGCTTTTGCCCAGGAAAGCAACCTCACTCCCCTATCGATAAATTTAAAAGGCGGAGACTTGCTTCATTCGTGGGCAGAGTTTTATGATCCTAATTTTGGCTGGGTGCAGGTTGACCCAACATGGGGAAATACTTCTGGAATTGATTACTT
>CAZGUN010000061.1:0-3086 GCA_964529125.1 uncultured Candidatus Saccharibacteria bacterium | reverse complement strand
CCTCAGGCTTTGGAGGCTATCGAGAATTGGCCGGTTAGAAGTTTAGGCCGTGGGGGCGGGCAGTTCTGGAGGGACGAAACGCTTGATGTTGCTACGGAACACACTGCCTATGTAAATGGTAAGGATTTATTGCAGGTTGGTACAGATCTTGGGTGGGAAGGAACAAGACCGTTTCAGGTTTGGCAATTTAAAGACGAAATGGGCAAGTATGATCTGCTTCCCAGCGCCTCACATGTTGCCATAGACTTTTGGTATCCAGGCGAATATTCAACAGTTTTTGACTACGATGCCGCGTCCAATGAGTATTTAAGATTCTTAGGTTATGATGAGGCTGATAATCCAATTCCCCACGTTGATCGTGAAACAAACCAACAAATAAAAGTTAAAAACTTGATTGTGCAGTTCGTAGTAGAAACCTCTATCGCAGGAGATGAGAAAGGCAGATTGTTTTACGAATTTGAGGGGAGTGGCTCGGGTCTAGCCTTTATTGACGGCAAAGTAATAAATGTTACCTGGAGTAAAGCAGACCGCGACAGCAGAACTATGTTTTACGACCTAAACGGCGAGGAAATCAGGTTCAACAGGGGTAAATTCTGGATAAGTGTGGTTCCTGATAGAAATGTGGATCAAGTTGTGTATAATTAGAGGTTACCCAAGGAATATCACCTGCCCTGATAAAAAATAAATGCTAAATGAGCTTTTTATATCGGAAGTAAGAGTAAACATTTTGAAAATAATGCTTCCTGCCCCTGACAAGCCTTATCACGTAAGGGCTCTTGTTAGAGCTGTGAAAACAGAAATTAACGCTGTAAGGCGCGAGTTAGCGAGATTGTACGGGATAGGCCTACTTAGACAGAGGCCTTCGGGAAACAGGATTTACTACTCGGTGGATACAAGTTCACCATACTACCCAGAACTGTTGGCCTTAGTCGCAAAAGACAAAGGTGTGGGTGGGGCAATCATCAATAACCTTAAGAAGCTTGGCGATGTTAGGTTTGCGATTTTGTCCAAAGCGTACATTAGGGGAAGAGTCTCGTCTGTTTTAGACGTTGACCTGTTTTTGGTTGGAGATGTAAATTTACCTGTTTTGAAAGAGCTTATTGAAAAAGAGCAGCAAAAGCTCGGCACCGAGATTAATTACTCGGTAATGTCCACAGACGACTTTATATTCAGGAAAAGAAAAGGCGACAATTTTATAAATAAGATCCTTTCTCAGAGTAGAGCAATGCTGGTTGGGGATGAGGAAGAGTTTAGTAAGATTTCTTAGCCCATAACTTAAACAAAGTAAAAAGAGCCGCGCACTGTAAAACATGCGGGCTCTTTTTAGTTATTCCGGGCAGTGCACGAGATCTCCTAATGACCAGGAAAGCCCAGCGCAGTAGCCACGTCAGGAAAGAAAACTGCGATAATGACCACAAGGGCTACTATGAAAGCAGCCGGTCCCCAAGGAGCGTACTTGTTGAAAGTTCTCCACATGGCTTTCTCCTCAACAGTTGCCAGATTAGGCAATCTTTCTATAGGTTGCGAAATTATACCTCTTTTGGCCTTTTTCGGCAAACGACATAGGTTATAATCAGGAAGATGAAATGGAACATTAAAAACACGCTTAAAGACAAAGATGGTCTTGTAAACGTACTTTTGGAAAACAGAGGCGTTACTAAAGAGGAGGAAAAAGTACTTTTTTTGAACCCCCAACCAACCTCCCAGCTATTAAACGAACTACCCAATAACTTCAGGGAGGAAATGAAAAAGGCTAAGGAAATAATTAACACTGCTATTTTCCAAAAACTTCCAATTGTAATTCATGGTGACTACGATACGGATGGGGTTTCTTCCACGGCAATTCTCACAAAAGTTTTGCGGAACGAATTGAATTACGAAAAAGTAATTTCGCACATTCCAAACCGGTTTGAACATGGATATGGGATTTCAAAAGGTTCAATTGAGGCTTGCGTGCAAAAAGTTGAGAAAGCCTCTGGTAAGTTTAAGGAAGGCCTTTTAATTTCAGTTGATTCCGGCATTACGGCTGTTGGCGCGGTGAAATTTGCTAAGGAAAAAGGGTTTAAGGTAATTATTACCGATCACCACCAAAAACCTCCACAACTTCCGTCAGCCGATTTGATTGTCTGGACGGATGTTTTGGTAGGTTCCGGAATTGCCTGGGCCTTGGGTCAGGAATTAGGTTCAAAAGACCCGCAACTACTTGGACTTGCGGCTTTAGCAACAGTTACAGATCTGCAGCCCGTTTTAGGTTTTAACCGTTCGATTGTTAGGGAAGGCCTAGAAGTTCTAAACTCAAACCCTCCTCTAGCAATTAAAGTCCTTCGTGAAGTTTCAGGAAGAGTAAAGGGTGAAATCACAACTTACGATTTAGGTTGGGTTTTTGGTCCACGTATTAACGCAACTGGAAGAATGGGCGACGCCGACGAAGCTCTGCAACTGCTTTTAGAAACAAACGAAGAAAAAGCTTTTGAACTCGCTAGGCGCTTAAATCAGATGAATCTGGAAAGGCAAGATAAGACCTTGGAAATGTACGAACTTGCCGGAAACTTTGACCGTGAGGGTTTGCCACGTTTGATTATCGCTTACAATGAAGCTTTCCACGAAGGAATTATTGGGTTGGTGGCCGCGAAGCTTTCGCAAGAGTATTACAGACCCACGATTGTTGTAAGTTTAGATAAAGATTTTGGAAAAGGTTCAGCTCGGTCGGTGGCGGGCGTGGATATTATTGCGTTTTTGCGTGAGAACGAAGACTTGTTTGAAGATTTGGGTGGGCATCCCATGGCGGCGGGATTTACGATTAAACGAGAAAAGCTTGGAGAAATGGAAAAACGCCTTTTGGAACTCTCGGAAAGGTGTATTTCGGATGAACAACTAGTACCCGTTTTGAATGTTGATCTGGAGGTAAAGCTTGGCGATGTTGATTTAGGCTTTCTAAGTGAGATTGAGAAGCTAAAGCCTTTTGGAATTGGGAATCGAGCCCCTTTGTTTGTAAGTAGGGAGGTTGGAGTTGTTGGGGCAGATTTAGTGGGAAAAGACAGATCGCACCTGACGCTTAGGATCTTAAGTGAGGGTAAACAGTACAG
>CAZGUN010000060.1:0-3180 GCA_964529125.1 uncultured Candidatus Saccharibacteria bacterium | reverse complement strand
TCCTTAACAATTTTTTCGATTTCTTCGTTTTGCGTAAATTTTTCATCTTCACTAATTTGCTTAGCGGCAAACTGCGCATCAATATCTTTCATCGCTTCCTGCCTTATGTTTCGAATTGAACCTTTAACTTCCTCGATCTTTGCTGTAACACTTTTTGACAACTCTTTTCGCCTTTCTTCAGTAAGGTCTGGGATCGGAACCCGCACCACATCACCATCAATGAAAGGGTTTAGGTTTAAATCGCTACTTTTTATCGCTGAATTAATTTCCTGCAATAAGCTTTTGTCCCACGGTGAAACAACCAGACTTTGAGGATCCGGAACCATTATGGAACTGAGTTCTTTGACCGCCATTTTTGAGTTGTAGGCGTTTACCTTGATTTCTTCAAGAAGAGAAGGAGAAGCGCGGCCGGTTCGAACTTTGGACATTTCGGACTGCAAGAATTCAAGAGATTTATCTAGTTTGGATTTTAATTCTGAGATTGCCATGTAAGGTATTTTAGCAAGCGGTTTGGAATTATTCTAGAAAGTCTTACTAAAGGAACCTATAGACTGGTTAGCTTTGGTATGTATAATGTTGGGGAATTTGTAAAATTTCTATTCCCGAAAATCTAGGAGGAGACATGGACGTAAGAGATTCTGAATACAAAGGGAAGCTGCGGGAAAACGCGGACTTTGCCATCGAAAGGCTTGGGGTGCAACTTACTGTCGAGGCGAAAGGTGGGCAGGGGGAATTTGAGGAACAGAAACATCCATCAGTCACGTTAGAAGTAAGCGATCTTCTAACCAAACCTGACGCTTTGGACCAAGTCGCAAAGCTTTTGGCAGGAAGAGTTGCGAAAAAGGTGATTGTGGGAATTACTTGGTTGAGGTATTTAGATGAAGAGATGGACGAAGTGTTCAGCGGCTCAACCCGCATTTACACAATGAAGGGTGGGACAAAAGATTTTGATTTGCCAGAAGCGCTGAAACTCCTCAAGCACGCAATCCTTAAGGGGTAACCAAGTCCTGCTACAGAAAATCCCAAGCGAGTCGCACTTTCGCTTGGGATTTTTATTTATTAATAAGAACTGCTTAGGTTGAAACTAGCTCAACCTGATTACCAAGCATCCTCACCTTCCCTTCACCGGCTAGGCTATTTACTCCCATGCCAATTGTTGAAGAGCTGCACCCAATAGCACTTGCAAGCTCATCAACTTGGGCTGGGCCGGTCTCTAACCATTCCAAAATCCTCGCTTCAATTGGCACACGCTTTAGGACTTTACTTCTTGGCGCGCCATCAGGTTCCTCGCTATCGCTATTCTTTCCTGCGCTCATGATGCCTCCTAGGTCTCTCTATGTGATGTTGGAATTATGGGAAATGATACTATTTTACGCGGTATTTTACAAACTGCTTTAGTTCTATGTTTTCACCAAGCTTGGCAACAGCTTCAGTGATTAGGTCGCCAACTTTTTTGCTTCCATCTCGCACGTATTCATCGCTTAGTAACTCTTCGACATTTTCATAATCACCTGAGCAAACCTGCATCGCGACTTCCTTGCACAAGTTTTGAAAATCGGGGGTTTTTGCAACAAAATCGGTTTCGCAGGCCATTAAAACCATGCTGCCCGCTTTCCCACCGTTGTGAATGTATGAATAAACTAGGCCATCTGAGGCATTTCTGTCGGCTTTTGAGGCGGCTCGGGCTTTTCCCTTTTCCATTAGGTCTGCTTTAGCTTTTTCAAAATCAGCGCCATGTTCTTCTAAAGACTTTTTAATGTCCAAAACTCCAGCACCGGTTAAGTCTCTTAGCTTTTTGATATTTTCTACATCTAAATTGGGCATGATATTTTTATTCTTTCGATTTTGGTTTGCTTGGTTTAGCTTTTCTTTTAGCCTTTTTCACAGCGACTTCTGCTTCAACTGGCAAGGTTTTAACTGGCGGGATTACTTTCACCGCTTCCGCTTGAGCTACTGCCTCTTCAACAGCCTTTTGCTTTGCGATTTCCTTTGCCTCGTCACGCTCTTTCTTTTCTTTTGCGGACTTCTCCGCATATTCAGCATAGCCCTCTGCAACAGCGTCGGCAACAGGCTTTACGATTGTGGAAATTGAACGGATCGCATCATCGTTTCCGGCAATTATGTAGTTAATGTTTCGTGGGTCGGAGTTTGTATCGACAATTGCAACAACTGGAATTCCCGTAATTCTGGCTTCGTTTATTGCCGTTTTTTCACGTCTTGTGTCAATTATAAAAAGTGCGGCTGGTTTTCCCTGCAAACCTACAATTCCGCCAACTGAAATTTGAAGCTTGTCTATTTCGCGATCTAAAAGCAATCGTTCTTTCTTTGTATATTTATCAAATTGTCCAGTCTGTCTTTTGTTTATAAAATCAACCAGCTTATCTATATTTTTTCTAACAATTCTAAAGTTTGTCACAGTTCCACCAAGCCATCTATCGTTTACGAACAACGCCCCGGCCCTTTTAGCCTCCGCAGCAACAATTTCAGCAGCTTGCCTTTTTGTTCCCACAAAGATGATCTGACCGCCTTTTGCAGCTGTTTCGTACAAAAATTCTGTTGCGGATTTTAAGCCTTCGACGGTTTTATCAAGATCAATAACATGAATTCCCGAGCGCTGGGCGAAGATGTATTTTTCCATGGCTGGGTGCCATCGTCTAACCTGGTGTCCAAAGTGAACACCGGCTTCAAAAAGTTCTTCTGCTTTTGGTAGTTTGTATTTTGGCATTTTTAATTCTTGGAGAATAAAGCAACAAACAAAGTGTGGTGCGTAGATTCTCCCTTTTAGTTTTGGCTCGCTTTTAACGAAACCTCACCCGCGGGAGACTATGCTCCAGGAAGACGCGAGAACAAGAAAGAATCTATCACAAGGAAGGCGGCTTAGCAAGGCTGGACGGGGAAGTAGGATAAAAGTTAATTTGCCTACCTCCCCGTGCCACTTAAACATCAGGCACAACTTACAAGCGTGAATGTCTTGGTGAAAGACAACGGGTCTGGCGTTTTGAAAATCAAAACGCCTCGTCTTAGTCCTTCAATGTCCATCTCTTTACGAAGGACATCGTACCTCACAGCAGTGCTAAGTTGCAGCATTTGGGTAAACGCAAGCTCTAAAACAGCCCGGTCTAACCGCTGCTGGTGCGCAAGATAGTTGCGGTGGGAAATCGTACGCCCTATCATCTTAAT
>CAZGUN010000059.1:0-3249 GCA_964529125.1 uncultured Candidatus Saccharibacteria bacterium | reverse complement strand
ATCAAATGACGGAAGCGCTGAAATGATTCGCACCGAATTTCCCTGGGTGATACTTAAAAGCACACCAAACTATGGCTTGGCAAACGCCTGCGTCATTGCCGCAACTGCCGCAACCGGAGAATACTTTTTATTTTTAGGTGAAGATGGGTTTCCAAGAGAACACACAATACCAGGACTCATTGAGTATATGGATGCCCACCCAGAAGTAGGACTTGCAACCGCTAAACTGGTTCTAAGAGACGGGAGCCTGGACATGGACGTTCACAGAAGATTTCCTACACCATGGAGCTCTTTCACAAGACTTTTCTTGCTTTCCGCAATTTTTCCAAAAGTCCCCGCATTTAACACTTATTTTATGACAGACAAAGATCATAGTCAGGAGCACGAGATAGAAATGTGCATCACCCACTTCATGTTTATTCCAAAGCACGTTTACAAAGAGATTGGCGGGTTTGATGATAAGAATTACTTTGTTTTTGGCGAAGACGCAGACATCTGCTACAAGATTGCTCAAGCCGGTTACAAACTTATGTACTTACCACAATTTGAGGCCGGACACTACAAAGGGGTATCCTTCGGCACTAGAAAGTCCTCACAAGATATTTCCATTAAATCGCTGGCATGGAAAAATTTCATTCACTTAAACTCCACAAGAGCAATGAGAATATTTGCGCATAAACACTACAAAGGAAAATATCCGTTGCCATTAATTTGGTTTATGGACTTTGGGTCTTATGTACTTCAGG
The DNA here is from genome assembly GCA_964529125.1 of uncultured Candidatus Saccharibacteria bacterium. GTDB lineage: Bacteria > Patescibacteriota > WWE3 > UBA101185 > UBA10185 > 2-01-FULL-42-13. The sequence goes on along the minus strand of CAZGUN010000059.1, from coordinate 2,503 downwards.
CACAAAGACAGTTAACTGAAGTTTACAAACATGTTAAGAGGCACGGCTTTACGGCTTTTACTGACGACTACACAAAGGGCTCAAGAGCAAGATTAAAAGAGCGTTTCGGGTTTTAGCGCAGGCGCGTAAGATCGAGTATAATTAGTGTAGTTGAGAAGCCACATGCAAAAAGTAATGTCCTGGATAAAAGAAAATAAGTTAGCGGCAGTTTTGATTGTTATTGTTGCCGCCTTACTACTTACTCGTTTCGACAACACATTTTTCTACAATCTTTCATATAACCTTCGCCAAAAATTAAACCCTACGCCAATGGGCACTGATGTTTATTACAGCGATGGTTACATGGGCGAAACTGGCGCTTACCCAGCCCAAGATATGGCTAAACTATCTGTTGAGTCAGGATACGGTGGGGGATATGGCTACTACGGGAACGTGGTTCCGCAACTTGATATTGAACAAAGAAAATTAACCAAAAACGCTTATTTGTCTGTGGTGGTTGAGGATGTGAATAGCGCCATTAACAATATTGCCGCAAGAGCAGATGAAGTTGGGGGCTATCTGGTAAGTTCAAACGCAACAACCCCCGAAGGCTTGGCAACAGGCGACATTTCAATCCGCGTGCCATCAGATAGATTAAGCGAGACTTTGGAGTTTTTAAGAGGCCTTTCTGTAAAAGTTGTTTCCGAAAATGTTAGCGGTCAGGACATCACCGATCAATACGTAGATGTTGAGGAAAGACTTGCTACATTAAACGAAACAAAAGCAAGGTACGAAGAAATCCTTGCCGACGCGACTGACATAAATGACATTTTAAACGTTACACAGCAGATTATGTACATACAGGATCAGATTGACTACTACACAGGCCAGATTGAATACTTAACCGCGTCCGCCGATTCTTCACTCATTACAGTTTATCTTTCAACGGACGAGCTTCAGTTACCATACTCACCTGAACAGCCCTGGAGACCGAGCGTGATACTCAAGTACGCTATTCGCTCCCTGATGCAAAACCTGCAAGACTTAGGCAGCGTAGTGATCTGGGTGCTTGTGTACGCGGTTGTATGGGTTCCACTGGTTTTGGCAGTTCTTTTCATCCAGCGACGCCTAAAAACCCGTAAATAACTTGGAATAACTAGGCAGTAACCAAATTTGCCAAAATCACCAAACTGAGGTAAAATCAACCTATAGACTAACTGGAGAGGAGACTTTCATGCCTACGGCAAGACAAATTTTCGAAAGCCGTGTTGCATCAGAAACCGTAAGTCAGGTTGAACATTCCATTAAGCCTCTAACCCTCTCTGAGATTAGGAACGCCGTTCAGAGGGTATTTCGGGGTGCCGGAATGCGTGAAGTTCGAAAGGGCTTAAAGCAAGCCGAGAGACAGAGACAAATCCTTGGGGAAAAAGTGGGAACAAAAACCTACTATAAAATGAACCCCAACTATGTTCCCCCCGAACCCACGCAACTTGAGAGCATAAGGAGATGAGAATGCCGAGAACCGGACTTGTTAGCATGACAGCTGTTCTCGAGCGTCTGGAAATGCTCAAGACAGAAGATCCACTGCTTAGCGATATTGAAGAGCTCCTGTATCAAACCCGCGAGTGGATGACGGCTGAGCAAATAATCGAAAGCTTAGGTCTTGCAGATCAAGTTTCTGAAATGGATCTGCGATCGCGTATGTCCAAATACACCGGCGCACCAGCTCCAGAAGGAATCCACCTTGCTTTTACTATGACAAGGCGGCTGGGTAAATCCGGTTTCGAGGCTTATCGAGCAGTACGGGAAGAAGCCGAACAAAGGAGGACTCATGGCTGAGTTGAATGGAAACGAAAAGCGTGTGCTCAAGAACCTTTCTAAAGCACATGGGGTGGGGTGCGGCTGGAATAGCGCAATTCTCGGAACCAGTATCAGCAGCGAAACTGGTGCCAGGGATCTTCTGGATCGATTTGTTAAGTGGGGGTTTGCATCAGGAGGACCATCTCGATTCTACATAACCGAAGAGGGTGGTAATGAAGCCCTTAAGGTGGAACTGCCGCAGAAAACGCAAGAATTGTTTAGCCAGGGCGTACTTAACTCGAAATGAGTGAAAGGCGCCCTGTAGTATTTTAGTAAGCAGGGGTAGAGGGTCTTCTTTCTTTTTCCGCCAAAGACTTTTCAACATCCATCGCGGCCATGCAACCAAACCCCGCCGCTGTTACCGCCTGTCTATATCGCCAGTCTCCAACGTCACCAGCAACAAAAACTCCGTCTTTTGAAGTTCGCGTGCCACCAATAGGTTCAATGTAACCCATCTTATCAAGTTCAATAAACCCTTCTAAAAACTTCGTGTTTGGTTCATGGCCAATTGCCATAAACAAACCTTTTACATCTTCCATTCGTTTCTCTTCGCCCGTTTTAGTGTTTACAACTAAGATTCCACTTACAGAACTATCGCCCAAAACTTCCTTAACTTCAGCATTGAACATAAATTCTATTCGATTGTTTTCAACTGCGCGCTTTT
>CAZGUN010000058.1:0-3310 GCA_964529125.1 uncultured Candidatus Saccharibacteria bacterium | reverse complement strand
ATGCTCAGCCAAAACGGGCACACCTAATGACCCGCTTCCCTCAAACTTCCCTTCACGGCTTGTTAAAACCTCTATGAAAAATCGTCTAATTCGAACCAAAATGAGCCTTTGGTGGCTTGGCTACAGAGCTGAGAGGAGAAAGTGTGAAACCTGCGTACAAATATTGAAGACTATTGACGTACTTACGCTATATGAAGTACAATATAGCGTAATATGAATAAAAGCTTAACACGAAGCCAAAAGGTCGTTCTCGCAACAATCCAAGACTTAATTAATAAACTTGGAAAGTCTCCAACACTAGACGAAATCAGAGAAGCCCTCAAATACTCAAGCATCAGCTCAGTTCAACGACACGTTGACGCAATAAAATCCAAAGGTTACCTAACAAACGAGAAATATCAAAATCGTTCGCTTGAAGTTACCGGCGATACCGTGAATATACCTTTGGTTGGAAATATTGCTGCAGGAAGGCCAATTTATGCAGAAGAAAACATCGAGGCTTACATTCCGTACCCTTCTTCAAAAGTTCATAGTCCAGTAAAGGATTTTTTCTTTCTTAGAGCAGTCGGGGACAGCATGAATGCCACAGACATTAAAGGCGAGAACATTGATGATGGTGATTTTGTTTTGGTCAAACAAACAAACTCTGCAGACTTTGGAGATCGTGTGGTCGCATTAATAGGCGAAGAAGCAACTATTAAGAAACTGGTTGAAGGAGAAGGTTATATTCGATTAGAACCAGAATCATCCAACCCAGATAATAAGCCAATTATTTTATTCGATGATTTTTCTGTTCAAGGAGTTATTATCGATGTGATCAAAAGGGGAGGTGTTAACTTATTATGAGAAAAGTTATATATGTACTCTCACACGGTAACCAATGGAAGGTCCAGTGTGATCATTGTAAATCCGAACTAACAAACACCCAGGCTGACGCTATAAGTATTGCCAAGAGGCACGTAGCAGGCTTGCCTGAAGGCGCGCTTTCACAAATTCTTATACAGGCTGATGGAGGGAAGTTTCGGGCTGAGTGGACTTATGGTGCGGACCCGTTTCCACCCAGAGGTTAGAAATAGCTCTGCGTGCTAAGTTATGTATGACCAGCCAGAAAGTAAAGTAAAGAAAGATTAAAACATGAAACTTGTTTATCAAAAAGATTACATCTCTATAGGCGAATTTGATTCCGTGGAATTGCCTGACTTTGTTGTGCTCACGGGCACAAATGGGTCTGGTAAGACACATCTACTGGAAGCGATAGAAAACAAATCTGTTGTTATTAAGGGTGCCGGAAATTCGAAAATTGTTCATTTTGATTATAGAAACTTCAATTTAGAAAATGAGGCTCCTTATAACGCTAGACAAATTATTGATGAGAGAAACAGCGCTTGGGGCTTCTTTCAAAGCAACGTTCGGGCTAATATCGAAGCCTTCAGGAACTCCTTCAACGGAAACTTTGAGACACTTACAGAAATCGGCAAGAGTGTAGACAAAGGGCTTCTGGCACTACAAAAAGAAGATGTTATCGACGACATCCTTTATGGGAGCTTGGAGGAATACAAAAGAAGTGTTCGCAACTATTTTAATCAGGACGGATTTAAAAATAACCAACAGGCCCAATCAATCTACCCCATTGGATTCATCTACCCTTACAGCTTAGATCAAATAACAAGAGAGGATTTCGACGAAATTTTTAAACCTTACCAATTTAAAAACGATTTCTTGCCTCATCAACTAGGTAAAGTCGTCTGGGACTATTATCTCAAATACAGACAGAACGAAATAAATGAATTTCAGAATGCAAAACATGGAAAAAAATATCCCGTGCTCTCAGAAAAGGCGTTTATAACCTTACATGGAACAAAACCATGGGAAGTTATTAACAGGGTATTAGACCAATTTGGAACAATCAAATATCGCTTACCTTCCCCCGAAGGAAGCGACTACTACAGCGATTTCCAATTTAGGCTTGGACACCCGGACAAACCCATACATATTGACTTCTCTGCCTTGTCTTCGGGAGAGAAAGTTTTAATGGCCTTAGTAGCCTCAATATACAAAACATCATCAGATCATCATTTTCCAGATATCCTGCTCCTAGACGAGATCGACGCCTCCCTACACCCATCCATGATTAGGAACCTTTTAGATACAATAAGTGAGATTTTCCTAACAAATGGTACCCGAGTCATTCTCGTAACCCATTCGCCCACAACGGTTGCGCTCGCTCCCGAAGAATCAGTTTACGTAATGAATAAAGAGGGAACGGATAGGATAGTGAAGAAATCAAAGAATGAGGCACTCTCCATACTGACGGAAGGCTTTGCGACACTAGAAGAGGGTCTTAGGATTTTCGACGAGATTGGGAAGCAAGATGTATCAATTATTTCTGAGGGAGAGAATGTTGAGCTTATAAGAAAATGCCTTGAGTTGTATGGTATTTCAGATGTCGATGTAATATCGGGTGTTGAGGGGTCGTCTGGAAGTACGCAACTTAGAACCGTCTTCGATTTTCTTTCTAAGATACCTCACCAAAAAAAAGTAGCTGTAGTTTGGGATCCAGATGTTAAGTACTCCCTGCCCGATGGAAATAATACCTACCCATTCGTTTTTTCCAGCAACAAAGGGAATAAGTTAACTGAAAAAGGGATCGAGAATCTATTTGATGAGAAACTATTTACAGACTTTATAACAACGGTGAACGACTCACGAGGCAGTGAGAGAAAAGTATTCGATGCTAGTAGAAAGAAGGACTTTGCCCAAGCAGTTATCGATAGAGGGGAAAAATCCGACTTCATTAACTTTGAGCCACTAATGCAAAAGATAAACGAAATCAAAAGCAATAAATAAACCAACCCGCTCAGTGCATATAAACTATAGAAAGTTTATTTCCATCAGGATCGAGGAAATTCGTGCTTATGCCCCAACTCTGCTCCTTTGAGCGTTTGAGTAAGGTAACACCATGGGTTTCTAATTGCTTATTCATCTCTTCAACGTCTTGGTATGTATCCATAGCAGACCAATAACCTTCATGGAGATATACAGAAAGCTGACCGTCCTTGGCAAGTTGCGGAAATGCATCATGGATCATATCTCCTTTCTTAAGATGATCAAAAACTTTTTTAGTAAAAACCATAAATCCCCCATTCGTATATTGATTAAATCTTGGTTTCTCTTGAAATCTTTTTACTGTCCCATTCTTATCCGAAAGAATAATTCCCCATTTTGATTTAGGATGAACACCCGTGACGGTACCAATTAGCTTCTTTTTTTTGTGAAAACGGAGTAAATCGGAAATATTGATATCGCTGAC
>CAZGUN010000057.1:0-3319 GCA_964529125.1 uncultured Candidatus Saccharibacteria bacterium | reverse complement strand
GTTTCGTACCCAACATTCTTTTGAGGATAGCGATATTTGTAATAAACCGAAGCAATTTTCGCCCGCCAATCAATAACAACCGGCTCGCGTTTTTCCGTATACCCGAATTTTCCAATGTAATACGCGTCAGTTTCGCCTGATTCTTTGTTTTTTAAGTCTATCCGCGAAAAGTACGGCTCTTTGCTCAAGTATTCAAGCTCATCCAGTTTTTTATATTTATCGACAATATTAAAGGCAGCGTTTTTTGTATCTATTATTTCAAGAAACTGTAAAAAGTCTGCGGCGTTTGTTGCTGGGCTTTCGCGAAGTTCTTTGAGTTTTTCAAGATTGAAAGCACCCAAAGATTCCATAGCATTTTCTAGGCTAATTTTCGCGCTACTTACAAGCGAAACTATCTTGGAAAGTTTTTGAGATTCTTCCGCGAAAACACCTTTATCCATTTAACGCATATCCTTCCTTAGCGACTAAAACTACATATTCCCCTTTATAGGTAAGGCCAGAATTTAATAAGTCCTGAACGCTTCCCCGTACGCACTCTTCGTAAACCTTTGTTAGCTCTTTGCATAAGCAGACATACCTATTGCCCAATGTCGCGTTTATTTCCTCCAAAAGCTTATTTACCCTAAAAGGTGATTCATAAATTACTAAGGTTGAGTCGAGCATTCCGTAAGTTTTTAACAATTGTGATCTTTGACCGGAACTTTTTGGTAAAAACCCTAAAAATGAGAATTTATCTGTAGGAAGGCCGGAAATGCTTAAAGCCGCCGTTATTGCCGAGGGGCCAGGTATCGCCACAACCTCATATCCCGCATCAATTGCCTGAGCAACAAGTTTAAATCCCGGGTCCGAGATTAACGGCGTTCCACTATCTGAAACTAAAGCCAAGTCATTTCCGCTAGACAAAAGGTCCAAAATCATTGGGAGCACCTTTTTATGGTTTTGGTCTCTATACGAAATTTGTTGCGCGTTTTGAATTTTATATGCGTCTAATAGTTTCTTATTTTCGCGGGTATCTTCGGATAAGATAAAATTTACCTTGCTTAAAACGTCAACTGCATGTTGCGTCATGTCTTGAAGGTTTCCAATGGGTGTTCCAACCACAAAAAGTCTGCCCCTTTTGTCCATTAGGGAATTCTAACATTTTGGGTTATTTAAGGGAATTTGCGTAATAAGTGTCCGCGAGGTTCCAAAAGGCCTCGGCACCGCCTTGCTCAGCTGCACATTCAAGCAATTGAGCTTTATTAAATGCGTTAGGGTGAAGCGAGGCTATTGGAAAATGTCTGTGAACCCAAACCAAATCCTCACCAAACTCAGTGCCCAACATAAGTGCTGTTGCATTAAACTTTGCACAGTATTGGCAGTCCAAGTCAGTGTATTCGATGAGGGCAATTCTTGCTTCCGGGCCTCCCCTTAAATGATCGTCTTCCACTAAACCAATGTTTTCCACCTGCCCAACCACCATCTTGATTCCGATATCCGCATTTTCATAAATCGTATCCCCTACTTGAACTTCACCAGCTAGTAATTTGTCTATACTCACCTTTAAAGATTCAAACGGGTAGGCCCCCGAAACCATAACAGTTTTTTTCGTTTCCCTGTCTAAAAGTATGATTGTGGGTGTGCCGGTTATCCCAAGAGCCTTTCCTTGTAGAATGTCTCTATTGACCCTTTCAGTGTATTTTCCCGCGTCAATGCAGGCTTTAATATCGCTTTCGTTTAACCCAAGTTCAGTAATTTTTGTGGAAACAGAAGCAAAAACGGCATCCGCCGACCCCTCGGGGTTTCCTAACAGGAAAACACCCCCTACGAGTAGAAGTAACATTAGCGAAAAAAAGATAAGTACGTTTCTCATAAATTAGTTCCTCTTAAAAATACCTTTTAGAGCTTCGAGCCCGGCGTTAGTTAGTACAGATAGGGTATTTCTTAGCGCATCCCCATTTACTGATAAGCCCTTAACCTCTTCCCTAATAATTTCCTCTTCAAAAACTTCCGCACCCTGTGGGTTTTCTTGCATCTGCGTTGGGAAGTTTCTTTCAGGAGTCATGCTCATTTATTATCCTATGAAATTGTCCGCTTTACCATACCAATTACTAAACTTTGTAAGATGGCCAGGCAAAGGTGAATTATAAGGGCTTCCAGAATTATAGGCGGTTGTAAGCTGCTCGGGGGTCAAATCGCCGCCATACACATCCTGATTTCTTCTGTGATATCTGGCAATAAGTTCAATATTAACTTCCGGGTCATATAAATCTTGCGGAGAACCTTCAAAACCAAGCCCTTTCGCGGTTCCGTATAAAATCTGCCCTAAACCATAGCTTGCGTCACCAATCCGCGGCTCGTTGCGAATAGCATATGTATCTCCACCAGACTCAATCATAACTGTTGCGAAAATTAGCTTTGAATCAAGGTTGTACTTTTTAGCATACCTTTCTATAACGTGTCCATACCTTTTCCATACAAGATCCGCCTTCTGTTCTTCAGTTTTGCCTCTTAGTTCATCTGTTTCTATAACATTAACAAGCTGCTCAAGTTGTGGCAAAACTTGCACGGGTTGACTTGCCGAAGCCATGGCCACCACCAAAGCCGTAGCTAAGCTTACCGAATAAACCTTCAGATCCAAAAGGCTAATATTATTCTCCTTCATCCAATCATAGGCATTTTGATGTTTTGTTTTGAGAATCTGCACGAGCTCCCCTTGCTGTTTAAGAAGCTGGTCCCTTTTGCGTTTTAGTTCTTCAATAGGTTTTAAGGCTACCATGTGTGTTTGGCCCAACTATCATCTAGTATATAATTATTCAATGATTTTTTCACATGCTTTTGCTGGGGCCGCAATAACCCGCTTATTACATAAAAGCTCAAAGTTAAAACTTTCAGAAAAACAAATTAGTATATTATATTTTGTTGGTATTTTTTCAGCCATTCTTCCGGATTTAGATATTGCTCTGATCTTTCTTAACAACACCGTTGAACATAGAGCTTTAATTACTCACAGTGTCGTGCCGTATCTTTTTATTGCAACTGCATTGTGGCTGGTCTTTAAACTTCAGAACAAACCTTTTTTGCAACTTTTGACTCTAGCCTTCAGCCTAAACGTTGTTATTTCTCACCTGCTCTTAGATATGTTTACTGGAGCTCTAGTGTTCTTTGCGCCATTTCTAAACCAACGAGTTGGCTTTGAAATAAATTTTCATTCCAACACACCTGTTGAATGGGCGAAAGCTTACCTGACGTCAAAATATATGCTTGCGGAAGCCTCCCTTACCATTTTGTATTTGCTAACCATCAAGTCTTATAAAAACAGGGTTTTGACCTATTTTCC
>CAZGUN010000056.1:0-3323 GCA_964529125.1 uncultured Candidatus Saccharibacteria bacterium | reverse complement strand
TGGAGTGTCGTAAATATAAAAGGTTGCTTCGGCCAACTCCCCCGCCGCAATTGAGTACTTTTCAAAATCATCTGCTTCCAAGTTTCCAGTGGTAATTCTCCAGTTTTCAATATCCCCCTGGGCTGAAATCATCCTATCAACAATTGATTCCTTACCCATTTCGAGTGAAAAAAAGGCAACTCCTTTTTTATGAACGGTTGCCGCGTACTGTCCAATATTTATTGCCAAAGAAGATTTACCAACCGAGGGACGCGCGGCTACAATTATCAAGTTTTCTTTTTGTAAACCCGAAAGCATTCTGTCCAAAGTTTTAAGTCCGGTTGGAACTCCTCTAATTGCACCTTTAGTTTTGCTAAGTTCGTCTAATCTTTCAAAAGTTACTTCCAATGTTTCGCTAATCGGAACAAAATCCTGATGAACTTTTTCCTGAGACACTGCAAATAAAGTTTGTTCTGCTTCATCAAGCATTGTATCTATTTCATCGTTTGATTGAGCAATTTCGTTAATTTCGGCGGCAGCCTGGATTAGCGACCTTCGAAGGGCATGATCACGAATAATTCGAGCATAATGTTCCACATTGGCAGCAGTTGGCACAGAGTTTACAAGCTCTGTAAGGTATGCAACTCCTCCGGCTTTGTCCAAAGCGTTAAGTCTTTTTAGCTCATCGGGAACAGTAATTAAATCTGCAGGTTCACGCTTTTCGTATAAATTAAAGATTGCTTCATAAATATGTTCGTGTGAATTTCTGTAAAAATGTTTCGCGTGTAAAAATTCAACGATCTTAACAATAGCGTCCGGGTCAATAAGTAAGGCACCTAAAACTGAACGCTCGGCGTCTATGTCGTGAGGTGGAATTCCCACTGTTATTTCTGTGTTTGGTCTTTTTCGTTCAGCCATAGTTTTTGCAGGTAGATTAATTTATATCACTGTTGGGCGGGTGTGACTACAATGACTTCCGTTTCCTCTGGAATGTCGGCCTTACTCGACACTTTAAGCTTATCGACCTCTTTAGCCTCCTCAACGCCCATTTCGTCTAAAAACTTTTTGGCAGGATCAAGCTCTTCTGAAAGCCCGGTTAAGCCTTTGGTCTGATAATGCATTGGAATAACAATTCCTGGTTCTATTGACGAAATAACCTTTGTGGCAGTTTTGGCATCAATTGTGGAAGTTCCACCAACAGGAATCATGAGCACGTCAATTTCAACAAGTTTTTCCAAAGTCTCCTGTGAAAGTTCATGGCCCAAATCCCCAACATGTAAAAGATTCAAACCGTCCATTGTTATCTGATACATAATATTTTGACCTCGATCAGCGCCTTTTTTATCATCGTGAAAAGTTGGAATGCCTTCAATGTAGACGTCTTTGACTTCATATTCTCCAGCTGTAGTTATGTCGTAATGAGTACCGTCAACGCCTTCTACGAAGTTATGGTCACCGTGCTGGTGGGAACATAAAACAACATCAGCTTCAAGTTTTGGAAGTTTGTATCCGGTTTTTTCTGGGTTATAAGGATCAATTACCAAGGTTGCGTTTTTTCCTTTGATTTTAAAGCAAGAATGTCCGATAAATGAAATTTCCATGGGGGTATATTAGCAGACTGCAACTAAGAGCAAAACCTTTTTCTCCTCTTCTTAATGGTGTTAAACTTAAGCCGTATGAACCTCTCAACACAGCCATACAAAGGCGCGCGGGATTTTTATCCTCAAGACATGCGCGTGAGAAACTACATTTTTGGCGTTTGGCGTGACGTTTGTAGATCCTATGGCTACGAGGAATACGATGGTCCTTTTTTAGAATCTTTCGAACTTTACGCGGCAAAATCTGGCGAAGAGCTTGTTAACGAACAGCTCTACTCTTTCGAAGATCGCGGCGGGAGAAAAGTTGCGATTCGACCTGAAATGACCCCGACTTTAGCAAGAATGGTTGCTGGACAATTCAAAACACTTCCCCAACCTATTCGCTGGTTTAGCATTCCAAATTTATGGAGATACGAAAAACCCCAAAGAGGCAGACTTCGTGAACACTTCCAACTAAACGTGGACATTTTCGGTGTTGATGGAATTGAAGCTGATTTTGAAATCGTAAGTATCGCAATAGATATTATGAAAAAATTCGGCGCGGATGAAAGTATGTTTGAAATTCGCGTGGGCAACAGAAGGCTTCTCAACGACGTTTTTGGGCAGTTTGGGATATCGGCCGAACAAGGCGTACGAGTGCTAAAAGCCCTTGATAAACGCTCAAAAGTTTCCTCGGAAGAATTTGCGAAACTTCTCAAAGACGACGCCAAAATTTCAGATGGGCAGGTTGGGCAGTTGGAAGAGTATATAAAAAATCCCCAGTCGGTCATTGAAAGTTTGCTTAAAACTTCAAAAGGCGCGCAGGAGGTAGATGGGCTGCTAAAGTTTGCGAAAGAAAACGGAAAAGGGCAATTTATAAAATACGATCCAACAATTAGTCGAGGCTTTGATTATTACACAGGAAGTGTTTTTGAACAGTTTGACTTGAATCCCAAAAACAATCGTTCAATGTACGGGGCCGGAAGATACGACGATTTGGTTGAGATGTTTGGAGGACAAAAGTTAAGTGGAATTGGGTTTGGGATGGGAGATGTGACCTTTTTGAACTTTTTGGAAGATTGGAATCTTTTGCCTAAATTTGGGCCGGAAATTGAATATTTTGTCACAGTTTGGCCTAGCGAAAATACCGCTGAGGCGGGCAAATTTCAGAAGATCGCCTTGGAGGTTTCGGAAAAATTAAGGGCAATGGGTAAAAACGTAGAGGTATGGCTTGAGAAGGACACCAAAATAGAAAAGCAATTAAAATTCGCCGATAGAAAAGGCATTCAAAACGTAATTTTAATCGGTGAGGAAGAATTAAAAAATAATACGATTACTGTTAAAAACATGGCATCTGGCAAACAGTCCAATCAACCCCTTGAAGAATTTTTAGCAGGCTTTAAGTAAAATGCCCAAAAAACTGCCCACAACTCTGCTACTCCCCCACCTAGCGCTACTTGCCTCAGCATTAATTTGGGCAGTCGCAGCACCAGTTATAAAACTGACACTTCCCGACATCCCGGTTTTTACTTTTCTTTTGTATCGCTTTACACTCGTGGGCTTAATTCTTTTGCCTTACATGTTTATTGAACTTAGACGAAATCCGATTCATAAAAAAGATTTTCCAAATTTCATAATTTTAGGTATCGCAAGCCAGGTAAGTATTGCTTTAATTTTTCTTGGTCTAAACTTTACTACAGCCATAGATACAGCCATAATCGGCGTTTTGGCGCCCGCTTTAACTTTTATGGCTGGGCGGTATTTTTA
>CAZGUN010000055.1:0-3427 GCA_964529125.1 uncultured Candidatus Saccharibacteria bacterium | reverse complement strand
AAAGTACTTGGAACTAAAACTTATCAACCTGACGAACTAATCAACTACTACAACGGAATCTTCTTAGACCAAGTACACCAAATAAAAGATAAGCTCCTTAGATTAGTTGACCGACTATTAATTGTTCCTGAGACAGCACAAGAAAATCAAAAGAAGGACCCAAACGAAATAAAACTTCAGAAATTCCTTCAGAATAATGAAGCCAAACTAAAGGAAATAGGCATATATGAATTACTGGAACAGTGGTCCAAAGGTAGTTTCTCAGTAGTGTTATCGAAGCGGACTGAGCATCATCATAGGGTAAGCACCCTAGGCCTAAACGACAATCTCTTAACAGCTAGGATGACTCGAATTGCACTAAGTGATAAAACAGGCGTTCTATCGCAGTACGGAAAAGAGAAACTAACAAAAATCGGCGAGGAGGCATTTCAGAAATGGCGGGAGGATATTACAAAGAAGCAGAAGGATACAATTCAGGAAATTGAGTTAAATGTAAATTTAGTTGCCAAAAAGCTTACTGACCACTTCCGCGTACCCATCACATCCGAAGAAATTGTACCAATAACTGCTGCCTATACAAAATTTTTGGGCTCTATGGATATAAAGAACCAAGCACATATTAGCAAGGTTCACGATGATGTTAAGAATGTTATTGAGCTTTTCATAAGCCACGTATTGAAAAAATTAGGGAGCGAAGTTGTATCTATATATGTTGTAGGAAGCACTGTTAGAGGTGAGTACAATCCTAACAACTCTGATATAAATGCGTATGTGGTCACAAAGACTAATGAGTTTGACAGGCTTACAAATTTTGATGCTCTAACAAACTTGAATGTTGTTTTTATCAGTAAAGAGAACTTCATGTCAAAGCGACATATGAAGGAAAGGTTTATTTGCTGGTCAGATGGGGTAGTTTGGTATGGTGGGAATATTGAGCTAGAAACGGAGAAGTTTCCAAAGCCCGGTACATTACTGAGCCTCCTGTTGAATAGAGACTCGCTTGAAGAGTTAAAAAGAATAAAGTCTGAGGTGGAAAATGTGGATGAGAACGATGCTTTCACTTTACGCAAACATAGTTTGAGGGTAGCTAAGATTATCCTTGATTTCGATTTTGGCGTAGCAATGGCAAACAAGCCATTCTACTCGGCTAGTAGAGATAGGAAAATCGACTACATTAAGCAGTCTTGGCCAAACGAAAAGCGTGTAGCGACCTTCGAAAGCATATATAATGGAGGCATTATAAGAAAAAAGGATTTCCCCTGGATAATTGATACTATTTTAGAGCGTGGGGAGATGAATCTCCAAAAAATGCTTGATATAGAAAATGAGATTAAAAACGATGAGCAACCTAGCAGCTCCTCATCAACCATTTAAAGTTCTCCCACTTTATATATAATTACCACATGGGATATAAATCCGTCTTGCGGTCTATGGGAACTTCAGTAAACAAATCGATTCGGGAGTCTGAAAGGCGCAGGAAGAAGGAGCTTAGAGAGGCAGAGGGTAGGGCTAGGGCGCAACAAAGCCTACTCGACAAAGTGCAAAAAACCATATCAAAAACAACAACCTTAAAGGAAAAGGTTTTTGACTCGCTAGAAGATACCTACGCCAGTGGAAAAATCGATAAGGGAGAATACGAAAAACTAAAGGGAAGGCAAACAGAAATTACCGAGGACATCCTATTAATAGGCAAAAAGCCGATACAGACCTTATCAACACGCTACATCACTGGGAAAATAGACAAGAAGGAGTTTGAACGAATGAAACTCGACCTTTTACCTGCAGATTTCTTTACAGAAAAAGAGGGTATGGAGAATCAGCTTAAGCTTTTAGAGGATGGTTTGAGGGCCTTTTTAGATGAATGTTCCAAAGAAAAGGGGCGGGACCATTGCCAATACTGCGGCCGTAAAACATCTTTTTTTAACAATGTTACCGAATTTGAGAATTTACTACTTTGTAGTGATTGTAAAAAATCCCTTTCATCCCTACTAAACTTTCCTGGCTTTAACGGAAAGTATTATGTTATAGAGCCATTTAGATGCAGTGTTCAAGATATTGTGGGGAAGAACCTCCATGTAAAGGTGCGATTATCAGACGAAGTCCTCTTGGGCTCTTGAGACACGCTTTATCCCAGCCCTAACCAGTCAAAGTCTTGATGTAGGGTGCTTGTGGCTGTTAAACTGCTTCGTATGCAGTTAGATAAAAAATTGAGAAATACAATCGTAATCTCCCTGCTAGTTGTTTCCTGCTCCATACTATACTTCCTAGTTATCCGCTCTATTCGCAGGGATAATGAGCTGGGAAGATGTTTAGAAAAAGTCGAACAACAATATCCTAGTCACACCCCGATTTCGCAGAGGTATAAAGAAAACTGTTTTAGGCAATTCGGAAGTAATTAAATCCACCAGTGAAACCAACCCTCTATAACCTCGTAGGACTTCCCTACTCTGGAAAATCAACTTTAACAAAAACCTTGGCGGATAAATTCGGTCTTCAAGTCGTTTCTGTGGATAGTGAAATAAAGAAAAGGGGTTTGAAGGTAGACCAAATGTCTCAGGAAAACTGGAATCTGGTGTATTCCGAGGCCTATAAACAGATACGATTGACTCTACAAAGCGGTAAAAGCACCCTCTTTGATATGGGAAACCTCAAGAGGTTGGAAAGGGCAACAGCGAGGCTAATTGCTCAAGAAAATGGTGCTGACTACAAACTTATTTATGTGAAAACTCCAATAGGTGAAATTAAAAGACGATGGGAAGCAAATGCAAAAACCAAAGAGCGTGGTCAGTTGAGTCAGAATGGGTTAGACAGGGCCTTAGAAATGTGGGAGGAACCTTCATCAGAAGAGGGCCCTCTTGTTTTCAACTACAGCGATAATATAGGTGAGTGGGTGGAAGCAAACATCAACCAATTTTCTTGAGCTGCTTGTCCGTATAAATCAAAATGTTCTGTCCCTTGAAAAACAGAGTGTCCCTTTTGACTTTAAATCCCTTGCCTTCGGCGTATTCGACGAGCGATTCCACCCAGTCAATTCCTGGCATTTTGACAATTGGCTCATCAATTACGCAACAGGGTAAAAGTAAAAAGTCTTTTTTGTATTTCACACAGGCATTGATAATCTGCATATTACTTCCGTGTGCGTGAAGCCCAATGATTAAATCAAAATCTTTCACCATATCCTCGTTGAATACCGCTTTTACTCTCGAAACGCTTTCGATTTCACCTTCTGCTAGCTTAATCTGCTTTTTGGTTTCGATGTCTTCGGGGATCTCGCCCTTCCGGAAAACGCGGTTGAATCCATCCCGGGCGGCTTGCGCCGCTTCGGAGCCGTGGTAGTCCGTAATGATTTGTACGGCAAGATCGGCTTTGGCTTCCATCGGATGGCGTTTGCCCGAAGCGACTTCCTCGCGTAAGGCCTGAATGTCCG
>CAZGUN010000054.1:0-3480 GCA_964529125.1 uncultured Candidatus Saccharibacteria bacterium | reverse complement strand
TACAAGAATAGAAGTTGAAATCGTCTCCAAGGCTAAGAAGCAAGCTCGAAAGTTGGCAATAGAAAACTTGCTTTTGGAAACCATAAACACCTTTAAAAAAGACCCGTATACCAATTCGCTGCATTTCAAGAAATTACAACCCAGGCATCTAAACCTATACTCAATTAGGCTAAACAGAAAATACAGAGCTATTTTAGTTCCCCGCGATGTTAATAAGTACTCTGTAGTGGCAGTTGGTAATTTCCACTAATTATTAAGGAAATGCCGGTTTTTGAGTTTTGGCTAAGTTTTTAGCGATTACGCTATAATTTCCCCACATGAACAAAAAAGCCCTTTTAGCCCAGGTTGAAAAAAACGTTTTAACATGCAGAAAATGCCGTCTTTGCGAACACGCCAAAAACGCAGTTCCGGGAGAGGGAAACATTGATAGTGAAATAGTTTTTATTGGTGAAGCCCCAGGCAGAACTGAAGATGAAACGGGTAGACCTTTTGTTGGCCGCGCTGGAAAACTTTTAGAAAACCTTCTCGCCGAAATTGGCTACAAACGTGAAGATGTGTGGATTGGAAATATTATTAAGCACCGCCCGCCCGAAAACCGTGACCCCCTTCCAGATGAAATCGCCGCGTGCCAGCCTTATCTTAAAGTTCAACTTGAGGCAATCGCCCCAAAGTTAATAATCACGCTTGGAAGGTTTGCCATGAATTACTTTTACATCGATGGCAAAATCACTCGTGACCACGGAACCCTTCGAAGATCTTCAGACGGCAAATATTTAATTTTTCCGGTTTACCATCCGGCAGCAGCACTTCGAAACCCTGACTTTGCAGCAGTTTTAAAAAACGACTTTCTTAAAATCCCGGAAATGCTACAATTCATAAGCAAAGGTGAGGGAGACAAAATGGCAGAAGGGGATGGCGAAGCAAACAAAGGCCAACTCGGACTTTTCTAGCTTTCCAACCTCTTACTAAAAGCGCAAAGCTTAAACGCCAAAACGCCGCCGTTTAGAATCGAAATTAATGAAATTAAAGATAGATAGTATTGTGAATAAAAAAGGTGCCCCGGCTCTAAAAATAATAAGCCTTGGGGGAACAACTTCTGTAACCGGAAACATTACCGCGTATGAGTGCGGCAATGACATTATTGTTGTTGACTGTGGAATTGGATTTCCAGATAGTGATATGCCGGGCGTTGATGTTGTTATTCCTGATTTTTCGTACCTTTTTCAAAATAGAGATAGGGTTCGCGCGCTATTTATTACTCACGCCCACGAAGATCACTTTGGAGCGGTTCCTTATTTACTAAAAGAATTAGACGTTCCCATATATTCTAGTAACTTAGTTTTAGGATTTGTTAAGAGTCGTTTGCAAGATAAAGCTTCAAAGCAAATTGCCGCTGCCGCAAGCTTGCACGTGTTCTCGCCTGAAACCCCACCCGTTACCATTGGAAACTTTACGTTCACCGCTTTTGGAATAAATCACTCGGTGCCAAACGCAATGGGCTTTGCTATAAAAACGCCCCAGGGCGTGGTTATGCACATTGCCGACTTTAAAATTGATTGGACACCGGTACTGGACGTTCCTATAGAGCTCGGAAAAATTGCCCAGTATGGTAACGAAGGAGTTTTATGTCTGCTTTCAGACTGTTTGGGAGTTACCCACGCGGGTTACTCAGAATCTGAAGGAAAGCTTGGCGCAACTTTTGACGTTTTATTTGAACGCGCAAATGGCAGACAAATTATGGTCACAACAATTTCCTCAAACATTTCGCGAATGCATCAGATTATTACAAGTGCCACAAAAATTGGCCGTAAAGTAGTTTTGGCAGGCCGCTCTATTAGACAAAGCGTTGAGATTGCGCAAGGCTTAGGAAGACTTAAGTTTGATAAAAATATTTTTGTTTCGGATAAAGATTCCATAAAGTACGCGCAGAAAGATTTAGTTTATATAATCGCTGGTTGTTACGGGCAGTATGGTTCAGCTTTGGCAAAAGCAGCTCGAAAAGAGCACAACTTTATAGAAATTGAAGAAAATGCGATGGTTATTTTTTCAGCAGACCCAAATCCTCCTGGAACAAGAGAAGCGGTGGAAAAAGTTCAGGATCAACTAACTTTGGATGGTGCGGAAGTAATTTATAGTGAAATTCAGGATAACTTGCACGTTTCCGGACACGGAACTCGTGGGGATTTAATGACAATTGCCTCCGTTGTAAAACCTCAGTTTTTTGTTCCTCTTGGCGGAACTGTTACAAAAATGAGAGCTTACACGCATATGGTTGAAGAACTAGGTTACGATCCATCTACCGTTTTTGAACAATTGGAAGGTGAGTGTGTTATTTTTGAGGGCGGAAAAGCTCAAAGAGGCGATAGGTTAGAAATAAAAAGAGTTTTGATTGAAGGAATTAACGCTTCCGAAGTTCAACCGATTGTGGTTAAGGATCGTGAGGTTTTATCAAGCGAGGGGGTTTTGTTAATTCTTGTGCCAAGATCTAGTGAAACCAAGCAGGTTATAGGAAAAGTTGATGTTGTGACACGAGGCTTTGTTTACGCAAAAGAGGCTGGGGAGCTTGTTGGTTCAACAAAAAGTATTGCCAATAAGGTAATTAGCCAAAACGCCGAAAAAGTGGCGGAGTGGGGCTTTGTAAAGTCTAAAATTGAGCGCGAAGTGGAGAGGTTTTTAGAGAAGAAAACCGGCCGAAGACCTATGGTTATTGTTCACAGTTTGTTGATTTAGCCTTTTTAGCCCGTTGCTACAGCAAATTCTCATTATTGACAGAACCCTATAGTAGTGATATTATTGTTTCCAGTGAATTCTAGGGAGTTGGGAATCGTCACGGTGCAGATACAGGACAGATCTGCCAACGAGAACGGTTCTGCAAAGAATCCCAGATGAATGCCTCGCATGACGCCCCCTAAGGCGCCCTCTGGACACAAGCATCTGTTCCCAACTCCCGTTTTTTACACTATTACAGCGGTGTGATATGGAAAGCAGAACTTTGCTAACCCATATCCCCGCTGTTTGTTATTTTATAAAGGTTTTATAGGGGAGTTTTAATCTGTTATCATAGTGCCAATGGCCCGAAGAGGAAGACGACGACAAGTAAAACTGAATGTTAAAAAAGAGACGCTACAGTCCGCTGCCGCCATTATCCTATTACTTTTAGCCGGAATCATTCTTATTTCCCTTTTTGCTCCCGGATACTCCCTAAACGGGAGAGTTAATATTTTTGTTGTTAGTGCGTTTGGTTACGGAGCTATTCTTCTTCCACTTGTTTTAGTGGTGGGAGGTTTAATTCAAGCCAGAGTTGTAAAGTCTAAATTTGTAGAGTTACGAGTTTTATTTGGTCTTATTGGAATACTTCTTGGTGTTGTTGGAATTTCCGCTTTGATTGGTGATAAGGGTGGAAGTGTTGGCGGAGGTTTAGCAGGAGCATTAGGTAGTGCAGTTAGTAGTGTCGGAGCATTTTTAATTTTTCTTGGAACA
>CAZGUN010000053.1:0-3685 GCA_964529125.1 uncultured Candidatus Saccharibacteria bacterium | reverse complement strand
CTGACCTGTAGAAGGCCTGATTCCCCCCGTGTACTGTTCGCTTAAAATTTGATCGAGTTTATTGGGGTAATCGTTTACAAAATCTAAGGCATCAGCCCGCTGGAGAGCCTCAACTAAACGCTCCTCGTTTAGGGCTTTTGTTGGAGCACCCACATAAACATTTTCCCTAACGGTCAGTGGTAGGTAAGTATTAAAATCCTGAAATAGAACGCCGAGATTCTCGTACCAACTGTTCATCGCCACTTCCGAAAGGTTTTGTCCATTTATTAAGATTTTACCTTCTGTTGGAAGATATATTTTTGACAAAAGTTTAACTAATGTAGTCTTTCCAGCGCCATTTGCTCCTACAATGGCAAGTTTTTCACCTGATCTTATTTTAAGGCTTAAATCTTTTATAACAGTAGCTTTGGAGTTTGGGTAGTTGAAGCTTACGTTAGAGATAGTAATTTCCGGACCCTTATTCATCTTGGGCAATTGCACTGTGCCATCCTCAAAAGCGGGTTTACTATGAAACAAAGAGTGGATGTCTTTTACTCTTACCGTGCTCTCAAACAGGACATTCAAAAACTGAAACGCCTCGTCAAGGCCAGAGGACAGCCTGTCTATTAGCCCGATTCGGAAATAAACATCACCAACCGTGACCTGCTGTGCAAGGAACTGTGAGAACACCAATAGGTAGCCAATATAGTTTCCAAGTTTAATAAAAACACCAAAGATGTACTCGTTGGCAAACCTTTTCTTCCAAAGCAGAATCTTCTCATTTTTAAACCAATTTATAAATTCCGTAAACTGCCTGTCTAGAAAAGAGTGCGCGCTGTTTATGAAAATTTCCAAAAGATCTGAGGCGGAAGAAAGGTACGACGCTGTTTTATAAGCTTTTCTGCTAGCCTCCGTTTGTGTGTAATCAAACTTCCAAACAAGCCTTCTGTACTTTTTGTCTACAAAAAACGAGGGAATATAAAAGACTATGGCTAGGGGGACTACAATTGGAACATAAATTGCAATTAGGGCAGCTGATGTTAGGAACGAGAAACTCCAAGAAAAAAAGCTGGTGAATCTAAAGAAATGGTTACTTACCATATACGACTCGTCAACGGATCTCTTAATCTTATTCGCAATCCCTGGCTGCTCCATAGATTGAATGCCCAGCTCTTTTACTTTCATGTACAGGGCGCGCTCCAAAAACGGGATTATTGAATAGTTTATGGCACGTTCCGAATACTTTCTAAAAAATCCAACAATAGAGCTAAAAATATTAAAACCCAGCAAGGCAAGCATATAAGGATAGGTTTGGTCCAGAGTACCTTGGTTTTGAACCAATCCGATAACCAAATCTAGGATTTTGGCTATGATATAGGTGTTAGCAATTCCGTAAACAGACAAGGCTGCGTGTGCCAGAAGGTAGATTTTCACAAACCTTGGGTTCGAGGCGTGAACAATTTTCAGAACCCATTTTGTTATCTCCACAGTCTCTTTAAAACTCGCCGTTTCGTATGAGTTTGTTTTTGGCTCTGTTGTGGCCATCTTACAAATATATCTCTTTTGGGAACGGAATTAAAGGAAAATCAGGGAAAATGCGAAGTCCCCGCTTAACGCGGGGACTTCTCTAGTAGGGCAGTGAGAACCATCTCACCCGACGGTCCCGATAAAACCACGGCCAATAAAAGGCCTCAAAGTCAAAGTATCGTAAGCGAAGTTCCAATTTCCCAAACCCCTGCGGCGTTGCCACCGTCAGTGCTCATCTTTGGAGCGTTATCCGCAGATTCAAGTACAACATTTATTTCGTAAGCGGAACCTGCAGAACCAAAGGTATAAACATTAGACCCCATGTTCAATGGATCTAAGGGCAGTTCAGGCAAGTATTTTGCTAAACCTGTTTTTCCAGTTGGAACTTCAAATTTAACCCAACCTGTTCCATCAACTGCTTGTGTGCCGCTTCCTGATGTACAGTTATTACAAGTTCCAGTTTCAGCCAAAGTTACTTCGCCGTCAGCCAAAGCTAAAGACAAAGCTCTGTGAACATTGTCCAGGTCATCAAGTCTCATCGCATCTCTATTTTTTTGAAGGAGGGCAGCCGGATTTATTGCTACAACAATTACGCCCGCAAGGACAGCAACAATTGCCACTACAACAAGAAGTTCAACCAATGTAAATCCTGCGAAACCTCTTTGTTTTTTCTGTTTTCGTCCTGTTTTCACTTTCATAATCATCTCACAAACAAACTATAGTGCGCTAGTAATCTGATAAATAGGCGTGATAATCGAAATTATCAAAAGCCCAACCATTCCGCCTAACATAATAAGTATGACCGGTTCCAAAGCAGATGACAACCCTTTTACCGCGTGAGCTGTTTCTGCCGAAAAATATTCACCGACTCGTGCCAAAACTTCGTCCAACTGACCGGTTTCTTCTCCAACCGCAGCCATTTGACTTACAAGTGGTGGGAAGTTTTTGTCAGTTTTTAGATATTCCGAAAGTGAACCGCCCTTTTCCAAAGTCCTGCTGGCCTCCATTGCGCCATTTTTATAATCGGGGTTTATAACAATTTTCGAAATGATTTCCAAAGACTCAACAATTGAAATTCCTGAAGCAACTAGCAAACTTAAAGTTCGCGTAAATTCGGTTAAATCTTTTTGTCTTAAAATTTTTCCAAATACCGGAAGTTTCATCAAAATCTTGTATAAAAATTCTTTGCCGCCTTCAGTCGATAAAAACGATCTGATTCCCAAAAATGAAAACACAAGTAGCGCCGCAAACGCGTACCAGAATTTAACTAACAAGTCTGAAACCGCAATCATTACCTTAGTCATAGCAGGAAGTTCAACGCCCATGCTGTCGTACATTTGGGCGAGTTTGGGAATAACAAAGATCATCATTAAGACAAAAACACCAATCATAGCAACAAAAATAATGGCCGGATAAATCATGGCTCCAGTAAAACTTGATTTAAATTCACGCTGAGCTTCTAAAGTGTCAGCGAGTCTTTTTAAAATTTCTTCCAGCTTTCCTGAAGTTTCACCGGCGTGGACTAAGGCAATGTAAGTAGGGGAGAAGACGTTTGGATATTTTGCTAAAGCGTGCGAGAGTTGCGCGCCGCCTTGAACATCTCTTAAAGTGTCCAAAACTACCTTTCTCATTTGTCGACTGCTAGTTTGATCAGCTAAAACTTCCAAGCCCCGCGCAATAGGAAGGCCGGCTGAAATCATGGTGGAAAGTTGACGGGTAAAGGCAACCACTTCATTATCCGGCACGCCGCGAAGGCTTAAAATCTTATCAACAAAGCTTTCTGTCTGTTCCTCAAGACTTACAACATAAAGACTTTGCTCTTTTAATAACCCCACCGCCGAGGATTTTGTACGGGCGTCTACGTTTCCTGTTCGTTTTTTACCTGCGGAATCAATTGCGTTATACGAAAATATTGGCACTATTCATTTACTCCCGCGCCCACAAGGTGCTTCAATTCGTCAGGGCGTAAACTGTACTTTATAGCTTCATTAAGTTCTACGCGGCCGTTCTTAACAAGTTCGGCTAAACTTGTGTTTAAGGAGATCATCCCAACACCTGCACTTGTATCTATAACGTTATCCAGCTGATGGCTTTTTCCTTCCCTGATCATGTTTCTAACCGCCGACGTGCCCAGCAAAACCTCAACCGCAGGAATCATCCCCACCTCTTTTGAAGGAAT
>CAZGUN010000052.1:0-3777 GCA_964529125.1 uncultured Candidatus Saccharibacteria bacterium | reverse complement strand
CAGAAGGCAGTTCGCGCAAGCGAGTGCGGGTTCGAGTCCCGCCTCTGGCACCAACGTGGTAAAATTCCCGTGCTGCGGGGGCGAGTGGCGGAATGGTATACGCGCAACGTTGAGGTCGTTGTGGGGTAAAACCCGTGCAGGTTCAAGTCCTGTCTCGCCCACCAAAAGGCTGGTAATATTACTTTATGTTCAAAAAGCTCCTATTCATTTTGGCTCTCTTATCTAAAGCTTTTGCTTTAAATAAGACCACATACGCCCAAGCGGCTCCAAGCATCGTAGAAACCATAAGCTCATTTCATAGTGACATTGTTATAAATAGTGACGGCACAGTTAATGTTACGGAAGCAATTCAATACTATTTTCCGTTTTCAAGGCATGGAATCTTTCGTGAAATTCCCTTAACTAAAACAAACCAGGACGGCAAGGCGTTTAGAATGCAAGTGTCAAACATTTCGGTGACGGATGAGCTTGGCAGATCTTATATGTTTCAGGACAATTCAGCTTCTGCTGGAATATATTTAAAAATCGGCGACCCTAATGCAACAATAACTGGAACCCATGTTTATGTAATCAGCTACACGCTCTCTGGCGCGTTAACTTATTTTTCTGATCATGACGAAATTTATTGGAACGTTACTGGAAATGGGTGGGAGGTTCCAATAAATGAAAGTAGTGTTTCTATAACCTTGCCCTACGATGATAGCTTAGATTCCGCCGTAAGCAGCCTTTGTTACGTAGGGCATATAGGTTCTACGGAACACGGCTGTACATTTGCCCCCTATTTCTCAGGCCCAACAATGAATATTGTGGAAGCTACAGCAGACCGCCAGCTAGCGACCGGTGAGGGTTTAACTATAGTAACAAGCTTTCCAAGTGGTTTAGTTGAAGTTCTAGAGCCTGTGAGGGATTTTTCAGGTTTATGGGAAACCATCATTGGAATTTTGATTTTCATCGGATGGTTAATTTTTTACATCTTACTTCCAGCTTTTCTTTTCTTTAGGATCTGGCCAAAGCTTAAAAAACAACCAAATGAAAAGAAAGTTGTGGCTGCGTGGTTTGACCCTCCAAAAACAGATTCAGGCAGAAGTTTAACTGCGGGCGAAGTTGGGGTTTTGTACGATAAAAGGGGCGACATTCGAGATATTACGGCAACTTTAATTCAAATCGCGCAAAAGGGGTTTCTCAAAATTACTTCCGAAGAAGGTGGTGTTTTTATTAAAAAACCTAAGTTTTCACTGGTTAAGGTTCGTGAGTGGGAGGAAAGTGATTTGTTGGAATACGAAAAATACTTGCTTGATTCAATTTTTAAAGGGGCGGATGTGGTTTCACTTGAATCTTTGGGCAAGAGGGTAGGGTTTGCCACAAAACTTGAAACAACTTACAAGGAAGCCGCGAAACAATTGGTTGAGGACGGGCAGTTTGTGGAAGATCCGTACAAAGTTCGTGATAAATGGGTGATTTTACTCGCTTTTTCACTTTTCTTCTTCAACCCGCTAATGGCTCTTGTGGCGTTTTTAGGTTCAAAATCTGCGAGGCGAACAGAAAGCGGAGCTCTTTCGTGGGCAACGATTGAGTCTATGAGAAACTTTGTTCGCTCGCAAGACAAGCAGCTTGAGTTTCAGGCTCAAAACCAGATGTTTTTTGAGAAGTTACTACCATACGCAATTGCTTTGGGGGTTGAAAAGATTTGGCTTGGTAGATTTAAGGACTTAAAACTTGCAAAGCCCGAATGGTTAGAAACTGACAACTTTAATGCTCTTTCGTACGTGTACTTAATGAACAACTTTAACTCATCGGTTAGTAGCGCGGTTTCAATGAGCTCGACCAGAAGCTCCTCAGGGTTTTCTAGCGGGTTTTCAGGTGGATCTTCCGGAGGCGGAGGTGGTGGTGGGGGAGGCGGAAGTTGGTAGAAACTGCTATGAAAGCATCAATTGGCCATATTGGAATAGTTGTTTCAAATAAAGAACACTCATTTCCCTTTTACAGAACGCTTTTTGAAAAACTAGGGTTTGAATGTTTTCGGGACGAAGAGGATAGTCTTGGTTACGGAACAGATGATCAGAGTATTTGGATTCACGAAGCCGAAAGCAAATACAACAGACCCTTTCACAGAAAATCTCCTGGTCTTAATCATATTGCCTTCTTTGTAGAAAACAAGAAAGGCGTTGATGAGTTTGCTAGCTTTCTAAAAACAAATGGTATAAAAACACTGTACGGTTCACCAAAGACTTTCCCAGAATATAGAGAGGATTATTACGCCGTATATTTTGAAGATCCCGACAGGATAAAGTTAGAGGTCTGTTTTTATTAGATGATATAATCGTCTCGCTTATGCGACGGTAGTTCAGTGGTAGAATGCTTCCTTGCCAAGGAAGAGGTCGCCGGTTCGAATCCGGTCCGTCGCTCCAAAGATATGGGGCGGTAGCCAAGTTGGTCACGGCACCGGTCTGAAAAACCGGCTATGAGGGTTCGATTCCCTCCCTCCCCACCAAGCTTTCTTATAATGAATCGGGATTGCCAAACCCTTTAACTAATTTCTCAAGTACTCCGTACGCTTTGCCCTGAAACAACAATTCCTTAGCTTTTTCGGTCCCTTCTTTTAAAGTCTCAACGTTTCCTAATGTATACAGAGCAGCTCCAGCATTAATTGCAACCAAATCAGACTTTGGTCCGGTTTCTTCTCCTTTTAATATATTAGTACAATCCGCGATATTCTGTTCCTTTCCTCCTGTTTTAATGTCATCTAATTTGGCTTCTTTAACTCCTAAATCCTTCGGGGTAACCTCATATCTTTTAATTTCTTTTCCAACCTGTTCCAATACAATAGTTTTACCAACATTAGAAAATTCTGGCATTCCAACTTCTGCCCACATAGTTAAAGATTTCTTAAATCCCAGTTTCATAAAAAGTTCGGCCAAAACTTGAAGGTACCTTTCCGAATAGCAACCGTAAACTCGATAATTCATGGCTTGGGGCGAAAATACATTTGAAACGAGATGGAAGGGAGATCTTACTCTAAGTTGTCGCTCCCTAAATATTTTCCCAGATATCTTTGCCCTGTTGGCAAGTCCGGGGCTAATAAACGCTACAAAAATTGGACAGATTCCAACTTCTGTTAGCGCCTGCTCAACCTGCTCTTTAGAAAGCTTTGATATATCAACTCCAAAGGCAGCGAAGACATCAGCACTCCCTGTTGGACTTGTTACTGCCCAATAAGCATTCTTTGCAACTGTGTAGCCAGCTGCCGCTACAACAAAAGAGGCTGCCGTGCTTACATTAATGCTCTTAAAACTTCCGCCGCCCGTGCCAGATAGATCAATAACCTTATCTGGATCTAGCTTTGTATTCAACCTCACTGCCAGAGCGCTAACCGCATTGTAAAAACCTAAAAGCTCGTCTGAGGTTTCACCTTTTGCATGAATTGCGCCCATAATCATAGCCAGGTGATAACCTTCTGTGTCATAGGTAAATATTGTTTGAAAAAGCCTTGTGGCCTCGTCTATTGTTAAGTCATTTCCGTCCACTAGCTTTGCAAGAATGGGATTTACTTCCAGGAGCTGCTCCAAGCCATTATCCATATTTTCATTGTAACACTAACAAAATACGACTTGCATTCCTCCAATTTCTGCTATACTAAATTTATGCAAAAAATAATTCTTATTCTCATACTCGTAGCAATTTTAGGGGCCGGTTACTTCTTCTTCAGATCCAAAACACAAAGCCAATTAGCTCCAGGACAGTCAGTTTCCGAAACAGGAGGCTCTGACGCAACCTCAT
>CAZGUN010000051.1:0-3870 GCA_964529125.1 uncultured Candidatus Saccharibacteria bacterium | reverse complement strand
ATTTAAGGAAAAAGGTATTGAAGCAAAAGTCGGTGAGAAAATTCTTTATTACGATGCTTCCAAAAACTGGTGGAGTAGGGCTGGAAGTCCGGATTCAATGCCTGTTGGCGAGCCTGGCGGATCCGACTCTGAAATTTTCTACGAATTTGATATAGAGCATGACAAGAAATTCGGAGAAAAATGCCACCCAAACTGTGATTGCGGCAAATATCTTGAGATTGCAAACTCAGTTTTTATGGAGTTTAAAAAGATTGGTGAGAGAAAATTTGAGAAGTTACCCCAGAGAAACGTAGACTTTGGGGGCGGGTTGGAAAGAATTGCCGCGGCCATAAACGATGATGAGGATATGTTCACCACAGACTTATACGCGCCACTAATCCAGGCAATAGAGAGTGCCGTTGAAGCCAAATATGTAGAGGGGGACAACAAAAAACTAATGCGGATTATTGCAGATCATTTGAAAGCCGCTACATTTTTGATTGACGAGGGAGTAATACCTACGAATAAAACTCAGGGTTACCTTTTGCGAAGGCTAATAAGAAGGTCTGTAGTGAAAATGTATGAGCTAGGGGACGGTTTATACAAGGTAGAAGACTTTGGAGTTTTGTGTGGCAAGGTTGTTGATATTTACGGAGTGAGTTTCTTTCGCAACTCAAATATTAAGGAATTAGCTCGCGAAGTTGTAGAGGGCGAGGTTGGAAAGTTTGGTAAATCTTTGGAAAAGGGCTGGAAAGAGATCGAGAAGAAAGAGCCCTCCGAAATTGATGCAGCATTTGCTTTCGACCTGTACCAAACTCACGGCTTTCCCTTTGAAATAACACGTGAAATTCTGGCGGAAAAAGACGTGGTTATAAGCGAAGAAGAGTTTAAAGCCGAAATGGAAGGGCACTCAGATCGCTCCAGATCAGCCTCGGCCGATACTTTCAAAGACAGCCTTGGGAATTGACGCAAAACCGGTTATGGCCTATAATGTAATTGGTTCCTTTCCATTTCTTTCCTTTCCGCGATCCAAAGCGATCGCAAGACAATTTAATAGTTAGATTAGTATTTATAATCCGTGGAAAGGTTCTGCGGATATTTTGTTTTAAGGAGGTGTTATAAATGGAAAAAATGACAAACTTAACAACAGGCTTGTGGAAGTTTCATGAAAGTGTTCCGTTGGAAGTGTTGCAGGAAGTTGCCGAAGAGTGGGCAAAAGATGAAAGATATAAACATCTTTACATTCGAGGTGTAAGTAAAGACCAAATGGGAATTGGCTTTACGTACGAAAAAGAAGACGGTGCTCAGGCGACACACCGAAAATTCTTTGATGAGGTGACAGATATGTTAAAGAGAAGGTTTGGTAACGAGTTAGCTGGCTGGGATCTAAACAGCGAAACCTACACGATAAAGGGTTTCTAGCTTGGTGGAAAGGAACCACCAACTCATTTATACTCTACCTAGCTATGAAGCTGCCTATAAACTTTGGCAAAAAAGAAGAATCTTCCCGTTTTTTAACCGTTGATATTGGTTCAAACTCCGTAAAGGTTATGGCCTTTGATGTTGAGAAGACAGAGAAAGGTCCGGTTGCGGCAATTATTGGTATTGGCAAACGTCCGCTTCTGGAGGAATCCACCCGCGGTGGGGTAATTGTTGATGCAGAGGATGTTGCAAAAGCTGTAACCCTTGCCGCCTCCACGGCTTGCAATGGCGATGAACCAATAACCCAGGCAATCTTTGGGGTTAGTGGAAATGTGGCATATGGTCTTATGACCACGGTTCGCGTAACACGGGGAAGCGGTTCGCCTATTTCGGGCAATGAAGTTGACGGAATTTTTGCTAAAACTTACGATGCCGCCCACGATCAGATTCAATCCAAACTTTTGGAAGTAACAGGCGCTGCGGAAACAGTCGTTCAAATGGTAACTTCGTCGGTGGTTTATACAAAAGTAGACGGGCAGGCTGTGAAGGAGCCGGTTGGGATGCAGGGTCAGAAACTTGAGTTCGCGATTTTTACTTCGTTTGTACCAGCTTATCATTTGGATGTTTTGCAGGAAGTTGCCGAAAATGCGGGTTTGGAAATTACGGCAGTTGGCTCAACAATGTATTCGCTCGTGAAGTCTCTCGGGTATTCTAAGAAAGCCGACTTTGACGGAGTGATTATGGATATTGGTGGAGAAATGACGGAGGTTGGAGTTGTGTTTAGCGGAGGAATTGTTGATACGCGAAGTTTGGATATTGGGGGAACTCATTTTACTCAGGAATTAAGCAGAAATATGGACATGTCTTTTCAGGACGCGGAACATAAAAAGATTGAGTATTCATACGGGCGCTTAGCCGAAAGTGACGCGCTTTTGGTTCGTGGATATATGGATAACTTGCTGGATATTTGGCTTCACGGCGCGGAACTGCTGTTTCAGGAGTTTTCGGGTGTAAAAACTTTTGCGCCGAGTGTTTACTTAGTAGGCGGTGGAGCGGAATTGCCCGATATTTATGAAGTTGTAAGCAAGGAGCCTTGGACAAAGTCTATTGCATTTAAGTCTCCTCCGGAATTTAGTAAACTTTCGATGGAAGACTTGAAACTTGTTGTTGATAGAACCGGAAAAGCGCACGGGCTTGAAGATATAATTCCCGCGTCTTTGTCTTTGGTATTTTTGGAACTGAAAGGATTTATTGAATGACAATTACTCTTGAAATTCACGAAGGCGTACTCGCCGCAATAAAAAAACTAAAAACTTCTCCCGAAGAAAATGTTGAGCTTATTATTCCTGAAGGTTCAGTTTTGTTTGAAAACAGTTTGAATTTAAAGCTTTTGAAAAAAGAGGCGGAAGTTTTGAAAAAAGAGATCTCGTTTGTTACTTCTGATGAGGCAGGGCAAACGATTATAGATTTTATTGAGGGTGGCGGCGAAGGTTCGTCAAGCGATTTTGTTTCAAGAACTGTAACTTTGGATGAGGTGGCGGGAGGCGCCGGCATGGTAAGCGGAGCAGGTCGAAAAAGAAAGTTCCCGGTTGCTTTGCCCGTAATTTCGCTGGCTTTTCTGCAGAATTTAAGACCCCCGCAAGGCTCCCTTAAAGGAAAAACACCGCTTATCATGAGTTTGGCGGTTTTGGTTGCGTTGTTGGGTTTCGGCGTTTACCACCTGTTTTGGAAAGTTCCTAAGGCTGAAATCCGGGTAGTAGTAAATTCGCAACCACTAATTAAAAGTGTGGAGATTCAAGTTAAGCCGAATGTTCAAAATGATGTGACGGGTAGGATTTTGGCTGGGAAAATTGTTGAGGGTGTTCTGGTTGAGTCAAAAACAACTCCAACCACTGGAGAAAAGCCGGTAGGAGAAAAAGCTCAAGGAAAAATAAAGATTTATAACTACACTTCAGATGAAGTAGAACTTAGCGAGGGACACGACTTAACGGGTGATGATAATGATTTGAATTATAACCTCCTGAACGACGTAACAATTGCCGCGGCGGCTCCTGGCCTGCCCATCGTGCCGGAAGAAGTCGAGGCTGAAGTTGAAGCGGAGGATATTGGCAGCGATTATAACTTAGATAACGACGAAGTCTTATTAGTAGACGATTACACAGAGACCGAAGTTGTGGCAGAAGTAATAGAAGACATAGACGGTGGAACCACCGAAACTGTTGGAGTTGTTGCCCAGGCCGATATGGATACTTTGTCGGAAGAGCTTCTCGCACAGATTGACGCAAAGGGTGATGAGGCCTTGAAAGGGGCTTCGGTAGGAGATCAGGTTTTAATAAACGGCTCAGCTGTTAGCGCTTTGGTCAAAGAAGAATTTAACGCCGAACTTGATGAGGAAGCTGAAGAACTCACACTTAACCAAACCGTAAGCTTCCAAGGCTTGGCCTACAACAAACAGGATTTAAACGCCAT
>CAZGUN010000050.1:0-4065 GCA_964529125.1 uncultured Candidatus Saccharibacteria bacterium | reverse complement strand
TTAAAACAATTCCCTTATCAATAATGTCAGACGCAAGCTCGGGCGGAGTTTTTTCCAAAACATTTTTTATCGCAACAGCGATTTGCGACAAAGGCCCAGACAAAGCCTGAACAATTTCAGCCGAAGAAACCACAATTGTGCGAGGCAGCCCACTCACCGAATCCCGGCCCTTAACTTCCATTTTTTCTTCTTTGGGCAAAGGAAACGCCGCGCCGATTTTTATTTTCACATCCTCAGCTGTGTTATCGCCAATTAGCAAGTTATATTTTCTGCGAACATGTGTGGCGATTGCCTCGTCTAGGGCATTTCCACCTACCCGCGCGCTTCCATGCGAAACCATGCCATATAAGGAAATAACGGCTATCTCACATGTTCCACCGCCAATATTTACGACCATATTGCCTGAAGGTTCAGAGATTGGCAGTCCTGTTCCTATTGCCGCGGCCAAGGGTTCTGGAATTAAATAAGCAACTCTTGCGCCCGCCGAATAAGCCGCGTCTAAAACCGCGCGCGCTTCAACAGAAGTTGCTCCAGCTGGAATTGAAATCATAACCTCTGGTTTAAACAAACGTGAACGTCCAACGGCTTTATCAATTAAATATTTTAAAAGGGCTTCTGTTACTAAGTAGTCAGCAATAACTCCACTTCTTAATGGGCGGCTTGCGGTGATTCCTTCCGGGGTTCGACCAAGCATTTCCTTTGCTTCTTCACCTACCGCTACCACCTTTTCGTCCTCAACTGTTACTGCAACAACCGTTGGTTCGTTGGCAATTAAACCTTTGCCCAAAACGTAAACAAGTGAGTTTGCTGTGCCCAAATCTATCGCAATTTTCTTTGAAACCATAGGGGGATTATAGCGCATCGGGCATTTATCAAAGTAAAAAGCTTAGGTGGGGCTCTTACCCAAACCTAAGCTCTTTCTTTTTGTAATTTTTCTCTAATTCTGTTTAAGCTTGTATGCCTAAAAAGAACTTCCTCAACATAGTTCCGAACTATGTCAATGTTTCGCTCTAGTGGCTGCGCACCATCAACTAAAAGAAATCCAACACCGCGAAGCAACAGGGCTGGAAGGATGTTTTGAAGCCACCATTTGTAACCTAACTGGTATTGCTGCCAGGTGAGCGCGTTTACCACCAAACCATCTGTGTCTTTCCCCCGCCTTTCTTTGCGCCTTTCAAATTCCATGAAGCTGAGCTTAACTAGGACCACGAAATCCACATATTTTGCGGAGTGCGCCAACGCATTGGCTTCGATAGCTTTTTCCTCTTCCACATTCAAATCCCATTCGTCCGGTTGAGTTATATACCTATCAAAGCCCAGCACATCGTTGAATCCCCTATAGATCATTTGGTGAACAGGTACTGCATCAAAGTGCCCAGTTAGGATTTTGGCCTCTGTTTCTCGTTTCCTTTCCAAGGCTAAGTGAGCATGAACCATCTTCATGTTCTTGCTTATTTCAAACAGCCGCATCAGAAACTCAACTTTATCAATGGGGTCCTCTTTGCTCCACGAATCTTTAAGCTCTTGATAGCTAGGTAAAGTCGTGGTAGCGGCCATATGAAATTCATCGGGAAATTCGAAAAGTGGAATTCTGGATTGTTCCAATGCTTTTCGGATAGAGCTTTTTCCACTCTTTGGCAGCCCCATGATTTCACTGAGCATGCAGGAAGATTGCAATAACCTTTGTCTTGAAGGGTATATGGAAACTTCTTCCCAAATTAACCCTGTTGGAACATACATCTCCAGAGGATTGAGATTGCTGTCTATCGCAGCATGTATCTCAAGCATGCGTTCCGGAAGAACTTTGTATGGCGTATATTGCTTTCCTTTCTTACCCATGAGGAAGCCTCCTTCCCTTAAGATTATTAGAGTGGTGGTCAAGATTTATGACAACTGATGGAGAATATATCTCTTTTAAAAAGCTTTAACAAGGTACCTACTTTAAGCCTTAAAATCTGTTAAAATACCTCCGAAATGATCGCCAAAATCGCCAGCTGGTTAAAAAATTTTCTTGTCGTTGGGCTACTTTTAGGCACTACCGCCGGTCTTTTTTTGTACGCATCGGGGTATAGACTTTCGCGAAACGGAACAACTCTCGTGGATCTTACCCAAACCGGAATGGTAAACGCTAAGTCGGTACCAGAAGGAGCCAACGTTTACGTTGACGGCGTTTTGCGAACCGCCACCGACGGAAGCGTTACCGGAATTACTCCAGGAACGCACAACCTAAGCATCGTCAGAAGCGGATTTGTCACCTGGAACAAAACCATAGAAGTTTTCCCGGAACTCGTCACAGACATTACTGCGATTCTAATTTCCCAAAGCCCACGTCTTGAACCACTAACCAATACCGGTGCTGCTTCAACTACAATTTCTCCATCACTCACCCGCCTTGCCTTCTTTTCACGTGATGCAAGCGCTCCGGGCGTTTGGGTAATTCCGCTTGTTGGCGAGGCTTTAAGCCTTTTTAGGTCAAACCCTTATGTGGTTTTGGAAGATATTCCAACAAACTTTTTCTCCCGCGGCCTGTCTATTGAATGGTCGCCCGACGAAGAAACCCTGCTTGTTGAAGATCAAAATGGTGCTTTTCATATCGTAGACTTAGCCTCCGGAACTTACGAAACAACCGACTCGCCGGAATTAATAAAAACAGAATGGCAGGGAGAGCTTGTGCAGGATCGAACAGACTTTATAGAAAGGTTGGATATTCCCGAGAACTTTAGAACAATCGCCGTTGCGCCGGATACCGTTTGGGCTCCAGACGGCAAGAAATTTTTGTATAGAGTGCAAACCGGCGAAGGTGGAAATGCAATTGAATACCGAGTTTACAACATGGAAAAACCAATTCCTGTTGGCGAAAAAGTTGAAACAATTGTCTTTACAACCATAACCTCCGATCCGCAACCAAAAGTTTCGTGGTACGCAGATAGTTTTCACTTAATTTTAACTGAGGGTGATATTGAAAAAGATCATCGTGGAAAAATTAGCTTAATAAGAATTGACGGAACCAACAAAACCGAGATTTACGACAGTGTTTTGTACTCAGATAAGGTTTTTAGCTCGCCCGGCGGGGATAAACTGGTAATACTAACTTCGTTTAAATCCGGTGAACAAACCGATTTGTATACGATTGGGATACGCTAGAAAAGCCATTACTCTGCCTTAACTTCCCTCAACACGGCTGTCACAACCAACCTATTTAAAGTCGTTCCCGGAGGGTCGCAGGTTTGTAAAGTTAAAACTGGTTCCAATGTTGCGCGGGTCAAAGGATAAGTATTCCAACCTTTGTACATCTCTTTGTTAACCACCTCGTAAACATAATCATCGCCTTCATAAAAAATGTGAATTACATCGCCCGCCTCAAGCTTTCGAACAAGATTAAAAACTTTGGCGTATTTTCCTAGGTTCCAAAAATCAATTGCTGAATGGGCAAAAAGGTAAACGTTTCCGGGTTCCTGTGATGGGTAATCCGAAGCCGAAGCATGCGCCACACCTTCTTTTAGAGCCGTGTTGTAAGCCTTAGTGTCGGTTACGGTAACGTCGGCCTTAATTGGCGCGTTAACTCCAAGTTTTTCTATAACTATCGAAAAGTCTTTGTTTACGGGTTTTAAGTTAATGGTCTTGTCTTCCAGCAAGCGCGCAAAAACGCTGTCGGGAACGCTTCCAGGTTCATTTTGAAGCGAAAGCTGCTGCCCACGAACAGTTTTTAGCCAATACCAAGCTTCGTCGTAGGCTACAGGTCCATAAGCTCCAACTAGCAAACAGATTCCAACAATTATAAAAAGGTTGCCAAGACGGTTAAAAATTTTTGAGGAGTTTTGTAAAAAGGGCATGGGTAAATTCTAGCATCTAAAACGCACCTGGTGCCCCCGGCGGGAATCGAACCTGCATCGGAATCTTAGGAGGATTCTGTTCTATCCATTGAACTACGGGAGCTTGCATTGCCAATTATAACAGAGGTGACGTGTTAAAATGCCTACTGAAGACACGGAGGGGTGTAGGAGCGGTCCATCTAGCTAGTCTTGAAAACTATGCGCTCGCAAGGGCACGTGGGTTCGAATCCCA
>CAZGUN010000049.1:0-4102 GCA_964529125.1 uncultured Candidatus Saccharibacteria bacterium | reverse complement strand
AATCTTCTCAATTAAATCAGACTAAAAACAAAGAACGGGCTGCACATATAGCTGCATCCCGTTCTAGTTAAGCATTCACAAATTTAATCGTACGACTTATTCGGTCGGGGCGGCGTACATAACTTCAAGCATCGTTTTGATTCTACTGACACGAAGAGGTAAGTTGGCCATTTCGGCAATCTTCAAAGCTTCTTCAAGTGGTTCTGGCTTCCCTGTGAAAACAGCCAAATCCATAAGGTATCCGGTTTTCCAAACGAAAAATACATTGTTCGGAACATCGGCGGGGTCTTTGCTGGCCTCAAATTCCTCTACCTTACGGCGCTCAAATTCAAGCGTCTCCCAGGCTTCCTCTCGATCGCCATCATTGAGAGCTGTCGAAAACAGGCCATGCACAAACCAGGAAAGATCATCGATACTGCCGGATTCCACAGCAAGTTCGTAACCTTCCTTGGCATGGAGACGTGCCTGTTTTGGATCCGGAGTAAGTTCGGGACGAGCCAGGTTTCGATGGCCTAAAGCTTGTAGCCTTGGCTCATCAGTCTCTTCCCCAAAAGTAATAAGCTCCTGAAAAATTCGTCCTGCTTCCTCCATATTACCCAGGTGCCAGTGAGTCAACCCAATCTGCGACTGCGCGTCGCCTTTCTCAAGAGCAGTTTGGGCTAGGCGATAAGCCTTCTCAAACCACTCCAATGCTCCTTTGCTGTCGCCTTTGTTCTCGCGAAAATGCTCGCCTTGAGACATTAATTCTCTGTATGTCATTTCCTCGGGCATAATATTCCTCATCTCCTAAGTTAGATAAAATCTCATGTGAATTATACTATAGGAACGCAATGGGCTCTAATCGTTATGCTAGACTTTAGCAATGAGGATATTCGTAATCGGACATGTTTCACCTGATCTAGACGCTATAGCTGCGGCTGTGGAATACACGGAATTTCTTCAGGAATTAAAAAGGTACGAAGGCGCAGAGATAATCCCGGTAAGAGCAGGGGAGCCAAATATTGAAACTAAAACTATTTTTAAAAAGTTCAACGCGGAACTTCCAAAACCCCTGGATGAATTTACAATCGGTCCGGATGACTCTTTTATATTGGTTGATCACCACGAACTAACGCAAAGGCATGAAAAAATTGCCGACGATAAAATTTTAGAAATTGTTGATCACCACAGAGTAAACCTAAATTTTTCAACGCCTATAAGGGTCGACGTAAAACCCGTGGGATCAACCAGCACAGTTATATACGATCATTTTTGTATGTACAACCTTGAGGCATCGCACAAAACTTCTGCTTTAGCGTTAGCCGGAATTCTTTCCGATACAGTGGGCTTGAAATCAAGCACAACAACTGGCCTTGATATAGAAATCGCCCAGAAGATTTCCAAAAAAATAAATGAAAGCATAGAAAAACTAACATTCGAAATCTTCAAGGCAAAATCGGATATCACTGGTTTGTCAGCACACGAAATCGCGAAAAAAGACTTTAAGGTGTTCGATTTTGGGGGAATAAACGTTTTTATCAATCAGGTCGAAACTGTTGAAACCAAAAAAATCCTAGAAATGAAAAGTGAACTTATTTTGGCTCTTGATCAAGCTAAGACCGAAGAGAAGGCAAGTTTGGGATTTATTGTTGTAACTGATGTGTTGGCAATAAATTCACATATTATTTATACGAACGATGCTGAAAAGGAAATTATCGAAAAAGCTTTTACAACACATTGCATAGATAACGTGGCCGATATAGGGCCAAAAATGTCGCGTAAGAAGGATATAGCGCCTGCGATTGAGAGGGTAGTTGTAAACGGAAAACACTAAATTCATTGCCACAACAACCGAAAATTGGTATTATTAACAGGTTATGGCGAAGAAGAAAACCCCAAAAAACACACCTGATACAACCGGCGACGAAGCTTTAACAGCATCGGAACAACC
This sequence comes from uncultured Candidatus Saccharibacteria bacterium, assembly GCA_964529125.1. GTDB lineage: Bacteria > Patescibacteriota > WWE3 > UBA101185 > UBA10185 > 2-01-FULL-42-13. The sequence continues at coordinate 2,172 of CAZGUN010000049.1, read as the reverse complement.
TCAAAACACTACCAGTTTACGAGTAGAAAACGCCTCAATAACCACCGAGATGCAACGAGCGTACTTAGACTACGCGATGTCTGTTATTGTGTCTCGTGCCCTTCCAGACGTTCGAGATGGGCTAAAACCCGTTCAGCGCCGAATCATCTACGCAATGCAGGATCAGGGCTACGTGGCCACAGGCAAGTTTCAAAAAAGCGCGGCGGTAGTTGGCGAAGTTTTGAAAAAGTACCACCCGCACGGAGACACTTCTGTTTACGATGCCATGGTTCGTATGGCTCAAGATTTTTCGTTAAGATACACACTAATTCACGGCCAGGGAAACTTTGGATCGGTTGACGGTCATCCACCCGCAGCAATGCGATACACCGAAGCTAAGCTTCAAAAACTTTCAGAAGAACTTTACAAAGACATAGAAAAAGAAACGGTTCCGTTTGAAATGAACGACCTCCAAAACATGGAACCAAATTTCTTGCCTTCAGTTTTACCAAACATATTACTAAATGGCGCCTCGGGAATTGCCGTAGGTATGGCCACAAACATCCCCCCGCACAACTTGGGTGAAGTAGTTGATGGCATTAATCTTTTAATCGAAAAGGCCGAAAAAATAGGCGAGAAGCCAGGAAAAGATGACCCAGCACAGGAGTTTAACGCCTTTGAAACAGAGGAAGGAAAATTCGAATTAAAAATTGCCAAAACTGATTTTTCATCTTCGGCCAATGTTGAAGATTTAATTAAACATATCCAGGGTCCGGACTTTCCAACCGGAGGAATAATTTACGATCACAAAGAAATGGCTCAGATGTATGCAACAGGAAAGGGTAGGGTAGTAACTCGAGCTAAAATGAATATTGAGGAAGATAAAAGCGGCAGAATGAAAATTGTTGTTACTGAAATCCCTTACCAAGTTAATAAAGCAACTCTTGTAGAAAAAATCGCCAACCTTGAGAAAAACAAGAAAATCGTGGGTATTTCAGACCTTAGAGACGAATCAAACCGTGAAGGCATGAGAATTGTAATAGAGCTCAAAAAAGACGCTTTGCCTCAAAAGGTTCAAAACCAGCTTTATAAACACACCCAATTACAAGAGGCCTTTAACGCCAACATGGTTGCCTTGCTTGATGGCGAGCCAAAGCTTATGACTTTGAAGATGATCCTTGAAGAGTTCGTCAAGCACCGACAGCACGTGGTGGTTAATAGAACAATTTTCTTACTCAAAAGGGCCAAAGCCCGTGAACATATATTGCAAGGTTTGAAAATTGCCATTGATAACATAGACGAGGTTATCGAAACCATTAAAAAATCACCCGATGCGGACCAGGCTAAAGAGAGGTTGATCAAGAAGTTCAAGCTAACCTCAATCCAGGCTCAGGCAATTTTGGATATGCAGCTTCGAAGGTTAGCCGCTTTGGAAAGACAGAAGATAGAAGATGAGTTAAAAGAGATTTTGGCTACAATTGATGATTTTGAGGCTATTCTTTTTTCACCTGAAAGGATCATAAAAATTGTCAGGGACGAACTTGTTGATCTTAAAAAGCAGTACGGCGACGAAAGACGAACCAAAGTTATTAAAGGCAAAGTTGGCGAACTTTCCGACGAAGATTTGGTAGCGGATGAGCAGTGCATAATTACCATTTCACAAAGCGGATACATAAAGAGATTAAAAACCGACACTTATAAGAAGCAGGGCAGGGGAGGCAAGGGTGTTAAAGGGCAGGAATTAAGGGAAGAGGATGTTGTAACAAATATTAAGACCTGCAATAGCCATGACTACGCCTTTTTCTTCACCAACAAAGGCAGGGTTTATAAGATGAGAATCTGGGAAATTCCTGAAAGTAGTAGGCGGGCAAAAGGCGCGGCGTTGGTGAACTTTTTGAACATCGGCCAAACCGAAACTATCCAGGCTTTCTTAACGCTTGACGCTGCAACACTAGAGGAGGGTAAAGGTTTTATTGTATTTGGAACTGAAAAAGGTCGTGTCAAAAAAACCTCACTTTCTGATTACGCAAATATTCGAACCTCAGGAATTACGGCAATCCGTTTGGCCGACGATGACGCGTTAGTTTATGTAAGACTTTCGTCTGGAAGCGATGACATCATGATGGTAACTTCGGAAGGGCAGTCAATAAGATTTTCCGAGAAAGACGCACGCCCGATGGGTCGTGTGGCTTC
>CAZGUN010000048.1:0-4122 GCA_964529125.1 uncultured Candidatus Saccharibacteria bacterium | reverse complement strand
CCCTTGTAGCACGGGAATTTTACCATAGCTAAAGTTTGGTGCCAGAGGCGGGACTCGAACCCGCACTCGCTTGCGCGAACTGCCTTCTGAAGACAGCGAGTCTACCAATTCCTCCACTCTGGCCGAAGTTCGTTGTTATTATAGCCTAAGCTTGATCAAACAGAAAAAGGGAAGCATGCCAGTAAAGCGCATAACTTCCCTTTTTGTTGAACAAAATCTTTGTTACCCTTCGGGCAATCCGTAGCTGGCTTCCATGCGGATTTTTACTCCTTCAATTTCACAAACCGCGTGGAAAACTCCTGCTGGGTCGAGTAAAGAAATTTCACCCACCGGATTTTCCATCTCGTTGAATGGGGTTATAGATCTACATTGCAGTTCCGCGGGGGTACCGTCACCCCAAACTCCTGCTACGGAGTAGTGAATCCAGTAACCTCCGGTGAAAGGGTCCGCGAGGAGTCCATAACCCAAAAGCAGGACCAGGCTTCGGTCGCCTACTTTTAGGTGAACATTCAGCAACGGTTCCGGCAGTTCGCCTTGGGAATCTTGGGTGCAGAGTACATCTGCGGTGTTGGGAGCCAAGATTTCAAACTCACCGCTACCGCAACTGGCTGTGGTTAATACGTTTGTGGGAGCTACGGTCTCCGTTGGCATGTTACACGCCGACAGAACAACTCCCACCAAAAGCAAAACCACAACCAAAACTTTTGATTGTTTCATTAATCCTCCGTGATTGTGATTAAGAGTTTCTTTGCTACATTACCATATTATGGGTCATTATTCAAGTAAGGCCTATTTTTAGTACAATTAAATGATGGCATTAATGTTTGTAGTTTTATCGGCAGTTTTTGCGGGTCTTAACCTTCCGGCGCTCAAGTATGGTCTTATCGAGCTTTCTCCGGCCCTGCTCATGTTAGTAAGGTTTTCCGCCGCAACCCTTGTTATCTGGCTTATTTATCGCCCCAAACTTCAAAAAGTCGCGCTAAAAGCCTCCTTTTTATCAGCAGGCGCACTCCTGTTAATTATTTTAGGGCTTAGCCTTTCGACAATTTCGTATGTTCAGGCAATTCTTGCCTTTATCCCTGTTGCAGTTGGATTAGGTGCCCACCATCTTCTTGGTGAGAAGCAAACTTTAAAAAGTATCGCGGGACTTCTTCTAGGTTTGGGTGGAACGCTTTTTATAATTTTCGAAGTAAAACTAAGTGGAGCAAACGGCCACCAGTTAGTCATTGGCAACTTTCTTGTTTTCTTCTCTGCGATCCTTTCGGCGTTTTACGTAGTTGAATGTAGGAAATTAAGTAAAACTATTTCTTCAATTGACCTCACTTTTAATCAGTTTGTTGCAACTACTTTAGTTTTTATAGCGGCCTCACTCACAATGCTTGTTTTAGGGAAACCCCTTGTTGTATCCGAAGTTACTAATTTAAGTTTGTACTCACTGCTTTATTTAATTTTTTTCGGAACATTTTTAATGTTTATCTTTTATCAAAAGGGAATAAAGCAAACCAACGCCTACGTAATTGGCCTAAGTCAGTATTTACAACTTCCAGTTGGAGTCTTGTCCGGAGTTATTCTTTTTAGCGATAAAATCTCGCCCATTTTTGTTTTGGGAACGGGATTAATTTTGGCAGGGTCATTAATTGGAACTTTTGATCATCTAACTAAAAAGAAGACTTGGTGAGGGCGGTGAGAATCGGACTCACGACAAGCTGGTTAAGAGCCAGCTGCTCTACCACTGAGCTACGCCCCCAAATCCCCGACAAAGCAAGAGAATGATATCAAATAAGTATGGTATTAGAAACCTAAAAGCGTATCCAGTGATTTTTGAAGAGCTACTATTTCCTTAGTTGTAAAGACTGTTTTCCGTTTATCACATTTTGGTAGTATCTCTTTAATAAAAGCATCATAAAGATCTTCCTGGCCGTTTCTCTCAAACTCGTCATAATTTATATAACTATCGTAGTCCTCGAGGTTTCTGTCTGCCGGAAACAGGATTATTGTATTTAAGTCAGCGGCAATTTCTAAGTTGTTTATGTTTTGCAGCAACTCTTCGTGCTCAGGAAATTCGAGATTATAGTTTTTCATCTGCTTCAGTGTTTCAACTACATCGTCAAGACTTGAATGAAAGCCTTCTAGCTGGTCATAGGCACGAATATCAAGCCTACCAAGCTTTACCTCAGCTAAACCCGTTACTAGTAAGGTGTGGGTCGAGGGGTTTTCCGTAATATCAACAAGGTCGGGATTTCTGACCCGCCCAACAGCCTCCCTTAAGGTTTTTGGCGGGTTTTTATATATATCAACTAGCTGCTGGGAAATTAAAGATGGTTCTCTGTGTTCGTCGCGCTTGTACTCAATGTCTGCAAGTGATTCAAATATGGCACCTCTTACTATTATTTTCTTCTCTTCAAGTGTGAGCCTCGGCTCTTCGTGAATTTCTCTAAAAATTCTTTCCTGCTCTACACTTTCCTTTATATCCTCAAGGAGATCATCTGGAAGAAGCTCTACTATTATGTGTTGTTTTTCTCGTCTTTTTTCAAATTCTTCCTTGGGCTCTCTTTCCATAGGAGCAGCTTTTTCAAGCGTTTGCTTAAATATTTCTTGAACAGAGAAATTTGTTTTGTCTCCGGGTATCTTCTCTAGTGGGTTGGCATTCACTTTAACTGCCCCTTCAAATCAGCAAAATCTTTAAAAACAATTGCCTTTTGGCTTGCAAGCCTGGGCAAGTAATGGGACTTAATACCCTCTTTGATTGCAAGAATTATTTTTTTGCCAAATAGTTTTGCCCAGTGAATCTCAAAAAGAAGGCCTGGGCTTAAAACATTGCTGTTTAAATATACAAACACGCCGTCAGAACCCCTTATTTCTTTGGCGGGGATAGTAATTCTTGAGTGAAGAGAGTGGCCTTTGTTGTTCCAGTTTTGAACGTCGCGGGCAAGAAGGAAGGTTTCGTGTCCCAAAGACTCTAAAATCTCCGATACCTCAAGGAGTTCGTCTTTTAGCTGAGCCTTATCTTTAATGTTGGAATACTTATAGGATATAAATATGCGCATTTCACTGGTAAGGATAGCAGAAATGGGGTTGGAAATAAAACTGTGCCTACGCTGTTCGTATCTTGTCTATGATCCTTGTTGTTGATTGTAGCGCGTCATAGATGTGGGTAATTTTCTTTGATTTTATGCCCAGATTCTGTAGCTTTTCATCTTTTAGCTCGTTTTGGTAGGCAAATCCCCTGCCAAAAGTTATCAAAACTGGGTTTAATAACTCATACATATGTTTGTAAAAGGCGTCAACCACGGGTGACGGATCTGAGATTGGATAAACAAAATCTACGTAATCGCAGGCAGCAATTATTTCCATCCTCTGCCCCAAAGGTATAACTGGTCTTTCAATACCTTTGTATGCGGAAACTCTTTCGTCCGATTCTATCCCCACAATTAGGTAATCGCCTTGCTTTTTTGATTTTTTAAGAAATTCAGCTTGTCCGATGTGGAACAGGTCAAAAACACCATGGGTTAAAACAACATCTTTTTTATTTTCTTTTAGCTGGTTTGAAATTTGTGTAATTATGTCTTGAGTGAGTATGCAGCCCATAAGACGATTATATCACTACGCGCACTTCTTAAGAATTAAAATAAACCACTTTTGATTATTAAAGTCTTGGTATACCCCGTAGACTTCCACAAAGCCTTTAGGGGCCAGTTCCACAATAAGCTCGGGTGTATAAAAATAAAAGACCCGAGTCCCAGAAACATCTTTTCTAATCTCTTTTCTATATTCATCACATTTCAAAGCAAGAACCAAAATCCCAGAGTTACTTAAAGCCGTGTGCACTTTTCTCAACACGTTTTTAATAGAACTTTTGTTCAGGTGAAGTAACGAGCCGAAAGCAAAGATTATGTCTATGCCTCGTGGGAATTTGTAGGTTTCAATATTTGCTAATTCAAAATGTTTAACTGGAAAACGTGCCCTGCAAGCTTCAATCATCTTTTCGGAATAATCAATTCCCAGGTAATTATTAGTAAGTTTTAGTATTTCAGCCGCGTCTTCTCCGGTTCCGCAGCCCAACTCTAAAACCACTGGGTTATCCTTATTTATAAAAGAGAAGGCTTGGTTTATGTCTTCTAC
>CAZGUN010000047.1:0-4259 GCA_964529125.1 uncultured Candidatus Saccharibacteria bacterium | reverse complement strand
TAGACAGTGGCGAACTTATCAAGTACTACAACAACGACATAAAACTAGATGAAACTGAAATAATTGCAGATAAAATTTCCGAAAGGACAGGCGGAGTTTTAGAGGACATTATAGAGACAATCCAGCAATCCCAGCATGAAATTATTGAGTCTGACCCTCGAAGTGTGTGTATTGTTCAGGGAACGGTAGGAAGTGGAAAAAGTACTGTAGCCATACACAAACTTTCACATATCTTTTTTAATTACCCAAACTTAATTCGTCCGGAACGCTCAATTCTTATTGCTAAAAACCAGATTCTTGTGGGCTATCTCTCAACACTTTTTCCGAAGCTCGGAATTTTTAATATCAATTACGGAACGATTCGCGACGTTTTATATAGAATTCTTTTTTTCGAGCAAATTTCCACAAAGTTTGATCTTGATAAAAATTCTGATGTTTCAGCGTTTGAGTTGGAAGATCTGATGAAATTAAAAAAAAGTCTTGAGCAAACCCACAAACGATACAAGAAACTTTTAGATGATTTGTTCGCAAAACAGGAAAACGAAAGCTTTGGCGGTTTTGTGTACGATCCTTCCCAGCCGGTTAGAAGAAACTACACCGAGGCTATTCAGGATCTGGAAGAGGAAAAGCGATTTCAGCAAGAATATATTAAAGAAAATCCAAACCATCCGAGAAGCAGGCTCTTTGTTGAAAACGTGAAAACAATGAATAGAATAATTAAGCGGCTTTCGGGCATTAGGAGTTCAGTTAGGACGGAGGCGCTAAATGCTTTATCTAAAGAGTACAAGATTAAAGCGGGGGAGGAATTTGGGTACTTGGAGGCTCTTTTATACCTTGCTATTTACGCGGAATTGATTGGATTTAAGAAATTTAGGCCTTTTGAGTACTGTGTAGTAGACGAGGGGCAGGATTTTGGCGTTTTGGAGTACTTTGTGCTCAATAAACTGGTTCGGGGGGGCAGATTTTGCATTCTAGGCGACTTAAACCAATCTTATGGAAAAGAGGGGCTTACGGACTGGAAAGACATCTTTGAGCTTATAGAGGGGGCAAAAAAGGCAAATATGTTTGTATTGGACACAAATTATAGGAGTACAAAGCCCATAATTGAATATGCAAAGACTTTGCTTGCCGAATACACCAAGAAATACTTACCAAAGCCCATTCAAAGAATAGGGCCTAAGCCGACTATAAAAGAATTCTCGACAAATAACGACGTTATGGCTGCGTTTTCTGAAGATGTTAAAGATGACGTTACCGTGCTTGATAAAAGCGTTGGAGTTATTTGTTTTGGAAAAGAGTATTACGGGCAGGCCGAACAGGTTTTGGCTAAATTTAAGCTACCTAAGGAAAAGTTTATAAAACTGCGGGAATCGGAGCGTATTCACTATCTTCCACGTGCGGTTTACTTAACCGAGTTTGAAAACTGCAAGGGGTTGGAATTTGGTAGAGTGTATATATTAGGCTTAAATCCAAATAAGGCTAAAGATTTTGTTGAAGCCAAAAAGGCGTTTGTTGCTGTGACAAGAGCAATGGACGAACTTTCACTTTATTATGTTAAAAATTAGTGAGGTAAAAAGCAAACTTACAATTAAAACCCTACCGGTATTATTTCTGGTATTTGTTACTGTGTGGTTGAGGTTTGTGAATCTAGGCTACTCGGACTACCAAGGTGATGAAATAAAGGCCTTATTTTTACCTGATCCGGGCCAAACAAGCATGGGGTTTCTTATGGAGCAGAGAAAAGGCCCAGTGCAGTTTTTAGTTACTTACGGCATGAAAGTTTTTAGTCCCGACTACTTAAATCAGTTTGTAATGCGCCTGCCTTTTGCAATTGCCGGAGTTTTGGCCGTTTATTTCTTTTATAAGTTCGTAAAACTTCACTTTGATGAGAAAATTGCGCTTTATTCTTCGCTTTTTATGGCCATGAACGGATTCTTTGTGGCGTTTTCAAGACTTGTTCAGTACCAGGCCTTTACTTTTCTTTTTTTCATTTTGGCGCTGTATTTCTTTTCGCTAACCATAAAAGATGCCAAGTGGCAGATTAAAGGCTGGTATGTTGGAGTGATTTTTTGGGCACTTTCAATTCTTGCGCATTACGACGGGGGGTTTATTGCACCGTTTGTTTTATACATTTTGGTGAGGTGGTTTAAAGAAGATCCCGCCGGCAAGAAGCTGGAAATGAAAGTTAAGGTAAAACATATCCTGGCCTCAGCATTAATCTTTCTCGGTCTACTTTCAGTATTCTTTGTTCCCTATGTTTTTAGCATCTCAGAAGCCACGCGGGATTACTGGTTAAATAGATTGAGCGGAGGCGAGGGCAAGATTTCCAGCTCAATTGTTACCTTCAAGGTTTATAACCCCAAACTTATGTTTTACATCTACACTGGGCTTTCAGTAATTTCGTTAATTAAATTTAAGAAAATCTGGCCGGTTGTTGTGTGGACTGCTTTCCCTTTGTTTATATGGGAAGTTATTACTTCAGTTCCTGGCACTCATATTTATAACTACGTTTTGCCAATAACAATTTTGGCCGCCTTTGGTATTACAGTAATTGAAGGGCAGATAATAAAAATACTTAAGCCAAAGTTTGGGAAAATCTTAAATGTTTTGGGACTTACAATCTTGTTTATGTTTATGTTTTTCCTATCGCACACAGTTTTTGTAAATAATACAATCGAATATCCATGGGAAGACGAAAAATTTTTAATTTGGACATTAAATAGGCCAAACCCAATTTTTCACTTGAGTCTTTTTGGATTTCCGTACAACAGACAGTGGGAAACAATCGGGGCGGCAATAAACGCAAGTGATGTTGAGTACTACTCTACAAACGAGCGCGACTCAATTTCAAGATTTTATGTTACAAAGCCAAAAGATACAAACAACGCAGGCTATTACGTGTCTGTAAACTCCCCGCAAAGCTTTTCGCCGCCATTCCTACAGGAAAAGGCAGTGTACTGGGGAGAAAACTACGAACCGGTAATGATGATTAACCGCGGTGAGAAAATACTTGCACGGATCTATCTTATGCCTGTAGGCGACTTGAAAGATGTAAGAGGGCTTGGGTACTAAAATCCTATTGAAGCTCTCCGATACGAATAGCGTAGGTATGGCCGTCTATTATTCTCACATCGTTTAAGTTGTAGGTAATTTCCTGCTCATTATCAAAAACTTGCCACATATAGCCTTCCGGCGCGGTGTATTCATTTACACTGTTAAGCACAGTGCCGTAGGTGTAATCAGTTTTTGTGAAGGTAAAGCCGCTGTTTTTGAGGTGATACTCAAGAAGTTCCATAACGGTATCTTTATTGGTTAAATTGGCGTGATAGCTTGAGGTTGCAAGGCCACTTTCAACAATAAGATCGACGCTTGCCGGGTGGATTTCCATTTCTTCTGTAGTAACTTCCTCTTCGCGCTCTTTAACATCTACAAGCTTATTTGCAAAAACAGAAAAGTATATAAAAAGGCCCAAAACTAGATAAATGCCTAAAACTATTAGTACGGGTAAGAGTTTTTTCACTTTTTGATGGTATATTTAATCTGGCCAAGCGTCAATTGTAGTTTATTTGAGTTTAACTATATAATACCGACGCCGTGCCTCCTTAGCTCAGCGGACTAGAGCACTTGTCTTCGGAACAAGGGGTCGGGGGTTCGAATCCCTCAGGGGGCGCCAACCAAAATGCAAGTAAAAATCCGCAAAGTTACAAAAGAAGACCTTTCCACAGTAGGAAAAATCTGGGCATCGGCTTTCAATGATGCATATAAATGGGAGCACTGGTCCAACGAAAACGGAGTTAAAATAGTTAGTTACATGTATGAAAAACAACCCGATTTATTTTTCTTAGCTGAAGTTGATGGGGAAATAGTCGGCGCTACATGGGGTGCAATTAAACCACATCTTGACGGTAATCACATGGTAGATGGTGCTGTATTTATATCCCCGAAACATCAAGGCAGGGGGCTTTACAGAAAACTTTCGCTCGTAAGGTTAAAGGAAGCGACCGAAAAATACAAAATCACGGGAATACAAATCTTGGCAAGTAAAGCCGACGAATTTCCTGTCTCATTTTACAAAAGGCTTGGGTTTAAGGAGACAAGCTGGGTACTTCTCTATACTAAACCCCAAAAACTACTTGAGGAACTGCAGAAAACCGAGTGAATATAAAAGAACGGACAAGAGATTATTACAGCACTAACTTCGAGGATCTTTCAAAAAAGTACGAGAAAACTCACAGAATTGGCACAAGAGTAGAAGACAT
>CAZGUN010000046.1:0-4387 GCA_964529125.1 uncultured Candidatus Saccharibacteria bacterium | reverse complement strand
TCCAGCTTAGCGAGAAGTTGATGCAATACGAGCTGGATTACCGCATGATAACTTCCGCGGTTGAAGAGTTAAATAAGCAAATTGAGTACTGGAACGATAGGGGAGGGGCACCTCAAGAAGTTTACAACGATCTTGTGGAAAAGCAGGGTGAACTAAATGAGCAGATTAGCGACTTGAATGAAAACGCGGAAAACGTTGGACAAACTACAGGCACGGTAAATTCAAAAATCGATCAACTAAATTCAACCATAGAATCATTTAATAACTTATTGAGCACAATGCCAGAGGAGGGAGTTTATATTCCACAGCAAAGCAAGATTGATATTTACTTCTACGACAGCAGGCCGCGCTTCATTCACACTGCGGCACACGAACTAGGTCACGCGTTAGGTTTACAACATGTTTTGGCTGAGGGGGCGATAATGAACCCAATTACATCGGAAGCTGCGGAACTAGCTCCTGAGGATCTGCAAGAATTAACGACATTTTGTGCGGAACAGGACAAACTTGAATACTTGATGGGAAATCTTAGGTTGGTTTGGCAGAATTTCTTAAGAAGCGTTGACAACAAAAATACCGCAATGTAGTATCGATTTGTAGTAATACGCCTTGGTGTTGTCTGGTCGGTCCAAGTCGCAGAAGTGGCCGCAACATTCGTACTTCTGGTACTGATTTGATGACGCCAAAAGAACAAACCTATCCATGATGCTGGGCCTTTGTGCTGCGATTCCATCAAACAGAGTCCAACAGCGGCCGCTCAGATAAGTGGATAAGAAATCAAACGCTTATGTCTTGTACATAGGCGTTTTTTTAACTTAAAACTAGATTTAGGATTTTATTTGGAACGTAAATAACCTTCTTTATTTCTTTTCCTTTTATATGCGAGGCTATAACCGCATCTTTCATGGCCAATTCTTTTGCCTCGTCTTCGCTCAAGTCTGCTGGAACTAAAATTGTGGTTCTCATTTTTCCATTGATTTGAATTGGCAGGTTTATTTCTTCCTCTTTGGCTAATTTTTCATCAAACACCGGCCACTCCTGCAAATGAACGCTGTTTTCTTTTTTCCATTCACTAAAACCGTTCGCGCTTTGCCACAAGTCTTCGGCGACAAACGGCATAAAAGGCGCGATAACTTTTATAAAGTCTTTCCAAATCTCGTCTGAAATTTTATCCAATTTTTTAATATGATTTGTAAAGATCATTATTTCGCTAATAGCTGTATTGAGCTTTAGTTCCTCCATCATCCGCGTAACTTTTTTTATAAGTATGTGAAGTTTTACCAACGTCTCCTGCTCAGCTTTTACATCCGCAACTTTTTCGCCTAGCTCATAAATTGTTTTGACAAGCCTGTGACATGCAACAAGCGCCTGCGGGTTCCACGGGTAAGTGCCCTCGTACGGACCAAGAAACGCGAGCGAAATGCGGGCAGCATCGGCTCCATAGCTTTCTAGTATTTCCTGCGGATTAATAACATTTCCTCGCGATTTAGACATGGGGTGCCCGTCAGGGCCTAGAAGCATCCCGCCGCTCATTCTGTACATGTAAGGTTCGTCAAGCGGAACCGCGCCAATATCGTACAAAAACTTAAACCAGAAGCGTGAGTACAAAAGGTGTGCGGTGGTGTGTGCCGCGGTACCAAAGTACATATCGACCGGGAACCAATATTTTGCTATTTTCTGATCGACAAGTGCCTCGTCATTTTTAGGATCAACATATCTTAAGTAATACCAGTTTGAACCCGCCCAGGTTGGCATTGTGTCAGTCTCGCGGCGGGCGGGATTACCAGCGCTATCGGTGGTTTGAACCCATTCCTTGTTTTCGGATAGGGAAGCGAAGTTTTTCATCAACGGAAGTTCGACGGGGAGGTCTTTATCTTCAACAGCTTCTATTGTTCCGTCTTCCTTGTAAATCAACGGGATCGGCTCACCCCAGTATCTTTGCCGCGAAAAAACCTGCGGGCGCACTTTATATTGTTTGGAGGGCTTAACCTTTCCTTCTTTTTCAAGTCTTGAAATTACTTCGCCTGCGTCTGTGAGTGTGTCTATCGATTCCAAATTATACTTTTGAGCAAACTCGCCGTCCCGCTCATCGTGAGCTGGAACTCCCATTGCCGCGCCAGTTCCAAAATCCGCCATAATGTAATCCGCAACAAAAATGGGTATTTCGCGGGCAACTTCACTAAAAGGATGTTTAGCAGAAACTCCCTGCAAAAGAACACCGGTTTTTTCTTTTGTTTGCTTCTCCATATCCGAAAGGGTAGCGGCAGCGGAAACGTAACTTTCCACTTCACCACGGTTTTTCACTTTTTCTAAAAGTTTTTCCACGAGCGGATGCTCCGGCGACAAAGCCAAAAACGTTACGCCTAAAATTGTGTCTGGCCGGGTGGTAAAAACCGTTAATTTTTCTCCGTCAATTTCAAAATCAACCATCGCGCCCTCTTTTCGCCCAATCCAGGCTCTTTGCGCAGCTTTCACTGAATCTTCATAGTCAACCTTATCTAAATCGGCAATCAAGCGATCCGCGTAGGCAGGAATATCCAAAACCCACTGCTTAAACTGTTTTCGCTCAACTTTATAGCCCCCGCGTTCGGAAATTTTTCCATCACCATTAGGCGCGGGCAAAACTTCTTCATCTGCTAAAACCCCAAGCTCTTTACACCACCAAACCGGCATTTCTTTCTGAACTGCTAGGCCCTTTTCCCAAAGCTTCTTAAACGTCCATTGTGTCCATTTGTAGTAGTCAGGGTCGCAAGTGTTTATTTCGCGTGACCAATCAATCGCGTACCCCATGTCCTGCATCGCCTTTTTGTAGTCAACTGCGGCTTGAGCTATGGCCTCCTGCGGGGTGATTCCAGCCTTTTGAGCGTAAGTTTCAGCCGGCAGTCCAAAAGAGTCCCAGCCCATGGGAAATAAAACGTTGTAGCCTTTCATACGTAAAAATCGTGAGTAAATCTCCGGAACCGTATAGCGCATCATATGTCCAATGTGTAAGGATTTTCCTGAAGGGTAGGGAAGTTCGGCCAAAATATACTTTTTGGGCTTTTCGCTAAAATCAACCGCCTCGTAAATATTGTCCTTAAACCACTTATCTTTCCAGTTATTTTCGATTTTTTCGTGATTGTACTGCTTCAACTGCGCCATGAGATGATTATGGCATTACTAAACCTTTTTTTAAAGACGATTTTGCGATGTATCGGACGAGGATTTTGGTGTTCTTGGTGATCTCTAAAGGTTACTGAACAAAAGTAGCTTTTTTTCCACTACCTCTTGCATTTTTTCCACTGACTTTTTTAGGTACTTGTATGGTGCGACTTCGCCTGAACTTTCGGCTAGTCCTTCTTGCAAACCTTCTTTGAAGGCCACCCGCAGCTCCGTATTTATGTGAATCATTGAGATGCCGGCTTTTATTGCCTCTCTAATTTCGTCATCAGTGTTGCCCGAGGCCCCGTGAAGCACCAACGGAACATTTACCGCGGCTTTAATCTGCCCAATTCTTTCTATGTTAAGCCTTGGATCGCCCCCCTTTACCATTCCATGAATGTTTCCGACTGCGGGTGCAAAAAGGTCAATTCCGGTCATGGAGACAAATCTTGCTGCGTCTTCCGACCTTGTCATAAACTCCTCAGAATCTGCTGCACCTTCAGGAACCCTGTCTAATATTTGGGAAGACTTACCAATAAATCCGAGCTCGCCTTCTACGAGCATTTCGGAGTTTACTTTCCTTGCATACTCCACGGCCTGCTTTGTAATTTTCCAGTTTTCTTCAAAAGACTTATCGGCCCCGTCAATAATTACCGCGTCGAAACCCGCATCAACTACTTCCTTAATCCGCTCTACCGAGTAGGTATGGTCGGCATTCAAAAATATAGGAAATCCTTCTGACCTTACGGAGTCAACCAGTGCTTTAACTTGCGCAATTCCAATAAAATCTCTTTCTCCCTCCGAAACCCCGATTACAACCGGCGCATTGAGCTTTTTCGCGGCATTTACAACTGCCCAAAAACCTTCGCTATTTGCAATATTAAAATGGCCCAAGGCAATTTTTTGGTTTTGTGCGTCAAGAATGTAGTCTTTAAGTGTTTTCATTGGGCGTGGGAAAATTATATAACACATACAAGGGAGATTGATAGTTTGGAAATTGAAAGACCGGAATTAATGTTGCGGCGGATGCGGGGGAGTATCAACCTTAACTACCTACTCAAAACCTTATCTTCTAATCTAAGAGCGCGGCTATGAAGTGCGGCGTTTTCCAGCCTGATACCTTTCAATTCAAACATGACCTCGTCCATTTTTGTATAAAACTCATCTTTGGTGGGCAAGAAAGAAAACTCCTGTTTAACTTCCTCGATTTTGCGGTCAATATATTCAAAAATAGCTTGGGTTTGAC
>CAZGUN010000045.1:0-4569 GCA_964529125.1 uncultured Candidatus Saccharibacteria bacterium | reverse complement strand
GCTGAAGTCTAATACATAGCAAGAAAGCCCGAAGTGGTTCCGGGCTTTCAATGCGTGTTAGTCGGAAAGGCTTTTTGCTCCATGTACCTTCGGCTGTAAGGTTGCCGAAAGTACCTTTCCACCTTGTACTGAAATTTGTAACACGTCGCCATTAAATAGTTCGCCTGGATAAGCCGATCTTTGGATCGCTGTAACCTCATCTGTTCCAGGAACCACCCTATCTAGATTGATGAGACCGACATTATCCAATACTCCCATAACAGCAGCTGTGAAAACAATCAGTTCAGTTTCCATTTCTCTCTCCTATGAGGTGGGTTTAGGGAAGATTGTACCAGCTTTTGTGGTAGAATTTCAACTGCTTGGGCAAGTGGCGGAATGGTATACGCTTTGGTCTCAAAAACCAATGGGAGTTGATCCTGTGAGGGTTCGAATCCCTCCTTGCCCACCAGTAAGCCTTTTTACTTTTTAAAATTGACAAAAACTCACTAATAACCTATAATACTAGCAATGTTTAGCCACCTGGCTAACTAATCTTAGGGCAATAGGCCCGAAGTCCTTAGAGGAGGACGAGATGTCCGAAACAAATATTGTTGCAGAGCTTTTTCTTTCCACTGCGGCAGCTCTTGGCTATGCCATTACTGCCCTCGAGGCGCTTGGCTACAAGAAGATTCGCTTTTTCGCCCACAGCATCGCGAAGAGCGAGAAGCAGGCGGATCCAGACGAATTCGAATTTCTTGTTCAGTTTAAAAGTGTCAGTGGCTTCCACGGTTGGGTGAAGGTGCTTCTTTACTGGGCCCACAGTGAGGACGAAAAGGGGCAGCTTATGAAAAATGAGCCTCAGCACTACGAACTTGTTGAGCTCACTGTCAACCACGAGGGGAAAGAGATTCGTTTTACCACGGTCGAGGAAGACTTTAAAAACCCCGACTGGATTTACGAATTGAAGATGGTCTAAAAAACCATTGTATGCGCCCAGCTTGGAAGAGAAATCTTCTTCGCTGGGCGTATTACGTTCCAACCAAATCTCCTTTCTGCTACAATTCTTCCCGTGATCGCAACAGAGCTCAAAACAGGCAGAATATTCCAGGAAGACGGCGTTCCTTTTCAGGTTCTACGATATGAACATATAAAGTCAGCCCGAGGTGGAGCAAACGTTAAAGTTAAAGCTAGAAACCTTCTTAACGGTTCGGTTTTAGAAAAAGGTTACATGGCGACAGCCCGTGTGGAAGAAGCTTCAATTAACAAGAACAACGCTCAATATCTTTACAAAGACAATTCGGGTTTTATTTTTATGAACCCAACCACGTACGAACAATTCACAATTCCCAAAGACTTAATGGGAGAGACGGCCGATTTTCTAAAAGAAGGGGAGTCGGTTTTGGTAATGTACTTTGAAGACCAGCCAATAACTGTAGAACTTCCAAAAACCATGACCTTTGAAATAACCTACACGGAGCCCGGCTTTAAAGGAAATACTGTCACAAACACGTACAAAGACGCGACCCTTGAAAACGGTACGGTGATAAAAGTTCCAACATTTATTAAAATAGGGGATAAGATTAAGTTGAACACGGAAACAGGCGAGTATACTTCTAAAGCTTAGTGTAAGCGGCAAGCATTAATATGTTACCTTCGCAAATTACAATTCAAAATTTTACAATTCACACTTTTGGAATTTTTATTTTGCTTGGGTTTTTGCTTTTGGCCTTTGGCGTTTGGAGCGAAGGAAAAAAAGACGGCTTTAGTGAAGAAAAACTTTTTGATCTGCTTCTTTTGACCATCTTTTCCTCAATTCTTTTTTCGCGACTTTTTTACGCTTTAGGCACAGCCACAACCTTTGAAGCGCTAGCCAGCAAAATATACAGAGTTTGGGAACCAGGCTATAGCTTAACCGGCGCTCTCGTAGGCTCACTTGTGCCTCTTTACGCGCTTTGTAAGGCGTGGAAGTGGTCTTTTTACCGTATCATAGACATCTTTTCTTTGGGCCTGTCTTTAGCCTTAGCAGTAGTTTTTCTAGGCTACGTTGGTTTACAGGGCAAGTTTGAATTTTTGTTTGCTTTTGCCGGGTGGGTGTTTTTATTTGCAATGCTTTCAAGTTTTAGAAATTCGAAAATAAAATCAGGCTATGTTTTTTCGATATTTTTGGCGCTAACTGCTGTTTTAGGCTTCATTTTTTTCCGCGATAGGCAATATTTGATCTTTTATGGCCTATTGGTTACACTGTCATTCGTAGTATTTTTGTTTAGATCCAAACTTACAAACAATGACACACTTATCGAAAGAATTATTAGCGCAGTTAAAGGCAAAACTAGAGAGCAAAAAAGCTGATTTAGAGCACGAATTTGGCATAATGAAGAGCGAAGATTCTTATAATGACCCCGACAGAACTGTAGGTAACGCGGAAGATGCTGACGAGGCTTTTGAAGACACCAGCCACCTAGAAACTAAGTTAAAAGAGGAAAATGTTACACGGGCTTTGGGCTTGGTGGAAAAAGCTTTAGCAAAGATTGATTTGGGCACTTACGGTTTGTGCGAAGTTGGTGGAGAGCCAATTGACGAGGCCCGTTTGCAGGCATTTCCCGAAGCCACAACTTGCGTAGATCATGCTTAATTGTTCCTACTTTTTATCTCAATTTATTTCCCCCGACGAGTTTATTTTTGGATCCTTTATAGTTTTGGCCATGGTGTGGTGGTTTCTGTTTAAGACGGTTAGGGATAGGGCAGAGCAGATTTTGGTAGGAATTGTGATTGGTGGGGCGATTCTAAATTTACTTGAGAGAGCAGTTTTTGGATGTGTCAGAGATTATTTTAACTTTTTTGGACTTTTTCGCTATAACGTCTGGGATATCATAATAACGGTTGGGGTATTGACAATTTTACTTCGCACAGCTATAAAGAAATCCAATGCTCAATAAATAGTGTGGATATAACCAGAATAAGCCTTATTCTAGGCTACATATTCACTTTTATTTGGTGGGCATGGCTTCAGTTTCACCCACAACTTTCACAGCTGAAAGTGCAAACCTTTTCGGTGGCTATTTTCACCTATATTTTACTTGCCTCCTGTGCTATCTACCTTCAAATTCGTAAAGTAAAATTGCCCGCAAAACTTGGACTCGAACTTATGGTGCTCGGAAATTCCATTTTTGGCCTTTTCTGGCTTAGCTGTTTTTTAGGCACTTCTGTAAACTCATATTTTGGCCTACTACTCCTACTTTTGTTTTTCTTAGCTTCGTGGTTTGGGATGTTTTATTTATCTGAGGAAGGGGCCGTCTTGTCAAAGAATTTTCAACTTTCGATAGTTTTTGGACTTATTTTTGTCTTGATCACTTTTGTAGTTTCGGGTGCCGGCACGAAGGGATTTTCGATACGGCCCGTTTTTTGATCTTTTTCTTACCGCTTGGTGTAGTGAGCCTAATTTTAATTTCCATAGTGATTCTAGTTCATAAATATTCCGAGGATAGGGTAATTAGCTGGCTTTGTTTGGTTGCCCTGGGCTACCTCATGCATCTGGCTTCAGTTGTTATGTTTTTGCGGGAGATTTTTGAACAAGCGGTCTTTTCTCCTGCAGCTGTGCCGTTTTTTGTTCTTACCGGAACATTTATGATTTCGGTGGGAGTTTTGGGTATTTTGCATTCGCGGTCAGACCTGATTTTTGGAAGGCATGTAGGAATAACTTACTTTAAGGATGTGACTTATAAGGTTCCGGTGAGTTTGAATTAGCCTAAGCGGGGTTTAAGTTTAATGTTCTTTCTATACGATCCACACGTTCTTCTATCCTTGTCAGTCTTGCGTTTGTAAAAGTTAATTCTTGCTCTATTATTAGGAGCTTTCCGTACAGCTTGTCCATCCAGCCAAAAAACTCGTCTTTTGTCGGAAAGGTATTAGTGGCCACGTTTATTTCCTCCCTCACAATTTCCTTAACTTGTTTTATCTCGTTAAAATTAAGAACCACAAATTCATATAACCAGAACCGGAACCTATGGTCAAGAAGTAGTATCTAATTTAACTAGAGTCAACTGGGGAGGTGCTAGAATACCCCACAATGACACAAAAACCCGATCTACTCTTTGAAGACGACCATATTTTAGTTTTAAATAAGCCTTCTGGCATGGTTGTGAATATTTCAGATACCTCACCTGACGAAACGTTACAGAATTACATGCAGGAAAAACTAGCCAAAGAGTTGGCTGGCGGAGACAAAGAGGGCGATTTTTACAAGCGCGCGGGTCTTGTTCACAGAATTGATAAAGAAACTTCCGGGGTTGTTGTGGCGGCCAAAGATGAGGAAACCTTTGCGAACCTTCAAACCCAGTTTAAGAGTAGGGAAGTCGAAAAGGAATACGTGGCTTTGATTTTTGGCAAGCTTAATGAAGAAAAAATTGAGATTAGCGCACCCATTGGAAGAAGCCCCCGCAATCGAACGAAAATGGCCATAGTGTCGGACGGAAAAGAGGCGGTAACGGCTGTGGAACAAGTGGAAGAGAGGGTTGTGGAAGGGGAGGTTTTGTCGTTGGTTCGGGCTTTTCCAAAAACCGGACGAACCCATCAGATTCGAGTTCATCTGGC
>CAZGUN010000044.1:0-4635 GCA_964529125.1 uncultured Candidatus Saccharibacteria bacterium | reverse complement strand
AAAGAAGATAAAAAACTTGTTAAAGAATTGGGCAAAGATTTTAAGTTTGAGCGGGTTGTTTTTCACGAAATTACAAAAGATGCCTTGGAAGAAGCTTTTGCGCATCCGGGTGAGTTAAACATCGCACTTGTTAACGCGCAACAAGCCCGCCGAGTTTTGGATAGATTGGTTGGATACGGGCTATCCCCGCTTTTGTGGAAAAAGGTGAGGTATGGATTATCTGCAGGGAGGGTTCAAAGCGTTGCGGTGCGCTTAATTGTTGAGAAAGAGCGGGAGCGACAGGCTTTTAAGCCCGAAGAGTATTGGTCGATGGATGGAAACTTTGAAACTAAAGAAAAAGAAAAGTTTGTTGCATCTCTTTCAAAAAAAGATGAAAAGAAGCTTGCAGTTACAAACGAGGCCCAAGCAAAAGAAATTGAAAAGGACTTAGCGGGCGATAAGTTCAAAATCAGCGAAGTTAAAAAGGCTGAAAGAAAAAGAAAACCTTACCCACCGTTTAGAACTTCAACTTTGCAACAAGCGGGTTCAAATGTTTTTGGATTTACGGCAAAACGTACAATGTCTGCCGCACAAAAACTTTTTGAGCATGGATATATTACATATCATAGAACCGACTCGCTAAGCCTTTCCCCTCAGTTTGTGGCTTTAGCACGGGATTTTGTAGGGCAGCAGCTTGGCGCAAATTATCTTCCCGAAAAACCTATCTTTTATAAAACAACTGCGAAAGGTGCGCAAGAAGCTCACGAAGCAATAAGGCCAACAAATGTAAAAACTCAGATTGCCGAGCTTGAAACGCAAGGCTTAACCAGCGATGAGGTAAAGATTTACTCATTAATTTTGAAACGCACGCTTGAGTGTCAGGTGAAGGAGGCAATTTACGATCAGACTTCAGTAAAAGTTTTGTCGGACAGAGGTTATGAGTTTGCGGCGTCAGGTTCAGTTATAAAATTTGAAGGCTGGCTTGGAATTGGAAAACTTTTAGGTTTGAGTGGCGATAAGGAAGAGCTAAACGTTTTGCCGGAAGTTAAGGAAGGTTCGACAGTGATACTAGAGAAATTGGCGTCAGAACAGCATTTTACCCAACCGCCCGCTAGGTATTCAGACGCCACTTTAATTAAAAAACTGGAAGAATTGGGAATTGGTAGGCCCTCAACTTACGCGCCAACAATCTCAACAATTCAAGATAGAAAATACGTTACAAAAGACGGGCGATACTTTGTTCCGGAAGACGTGGCATTTGTTGTTTCGGATTTGCTTAAGAAATTTTTTACCGAGGTTGTGGGGTATAGGTTCACCGCGAAAATGGAAGAAAAGTTTGATGACATTGCTGAGGGTAAAATTGAGTGGGTTCCGATGATCGAAGAATTTTACGGACCTTTTGAAAAAGCATTGGCCGAGGCTGATGAAAAGCTCGACAAGAAGACTGTTACAAAACTTGGCGAAAGCGAAGAAAAGTGCCCGAAGTGCGGAAAAACCCTTTATATCAAGCTTGGCAAGTACGGCAAGTTTTTAAGCTGCTCGGGATTTCCTGAGTGCGATTTTGCAAAACCAATGGATGGTGAGGGGGTTGACGAAGATGGCGAGGCAAAAAGTTTTGGCAAGTGTGATAAATGTGGTGAGGGAGAAATGGTTTTGAAGCAGGGTCGCTTTGGAAAATTCTTGGCGTGCAACAAATATCCAAAATGTAAAAATACAAAACCCTGGCTTGAGAAAATCGGAATGAAATGTCCAAAGTGTGAAGAGGCTGGACGCGCGGGTGGTGAAATTGTTGCGAAAAAGGCAAAGATTCGAGGGAAGGGGAGCAGGGCGTTTTACGGTTGCAGCAACTATCCGGAGTGTGATTATGCGAGCTGGAAGGATCCGAGGGTAAAAGGCGAAGAGGGCGGGGATAAAGAAGCTCCCGACGAGGGAAACGAAGATTCTAGTGATAACCTATAGGTTGACAGTATAAGCAATACACTATAAAATACACTTCAGGTTTGATCCAAATTTGATCTTTGATCAGCTCTACCTTAAGGAGGTAATCATGGCTGATGATGCAAAACCCCTTGCCTTGCTTGTTAAGGAAAGACGGGCATTGTTTGAGGGGCAGGGTGCCGACTACTACGGCATCCAACGCGTAAGCGATAGGAAGTTTGCTGCGAACGCTGGTGGAGAGGGGGTGGTTTATGTTGACACCTTCGATGAAGGCTCGCGTTTTTCCAGCCAGCAAGACGCCATTGAATTTGGCGAAGCCCTCGGTTTCAAAGTGCTGGACGGTGAGACTATCCAGCGTGTTCACCATGTGGCCATCGGGCTACCGAGCATGGGCGCTGTAGACCTTTTCGTGGAGCAGCTTGTTTCGCGCGGAGCTGAAATTGTCAGCCAGGATCCAAAGCCAAAATACTTTCTGCGGATGAGCCCCCATGACGTAACGCTTCTCGAAGTTTTCTTTGAGGGAAGCGGGAAGGCTAACGTGCACGTGGACTACACTGTCGCAGATCTGGACGGCCCTCGTGCCGTACATGGCCCAAATATCCTCGACTATGAAATCCCGAACATGCTGTTCGCGGAGCTCCCCGATTTGACTGGGATACAGGGCATTTCGGTGGAACTCGGTTTTGCTGTTCGCGAATAATTAACCTCGCGTTTTATCAATTGAAAAGAAAGCCTCTCACTTGCTGTTTGAGTGAGAGGCTTTTTTGTTTGTTTTTTTACAATCTCATGGACAACTTCAAAATAATCTCTATATAATCTCTAAAACCAACCGAAATCAAATCTATTTTGGAGGCGACATGAGCGACCCAACTACTGCTGTAGAGATACGAGACGTTGAGCTACAAACTGTTGTAGCGGGAAAATCTGCAGCATTTCGTATTTTGTATTCTGGTAGCGATGAGGATCCAAAGAATTTTCTATCACAGTTTTTATCCGCTGCCAGGGGCAAGATTCAAGAGATGGGGGCAACAGCCGATGGAGTTTCCCTAGAAGGCCTAAATTTTGAAGAGGCCACAATCCATGACTACAATGCGGGGGAGCAATGTTGGCTAGACGTTCCGCTTCTTGACTTGGTTTTCTAATAATCTTTTTGTTACGGTAACGGAAACCCGGCGCACAGGTTTTTGATTTGTGCGCCGATGTTTTTTATTCGCGGATCTTTTTGAATCTCGTTTCTAAATTTTTTCCTCGCGGCTTGTCTAACTTTGGTATCTTCGCTATCAATATCAGCACCGGCAATTTTACTAGCAACCTCACGCGTAATTTCTACAACTTCGTTCATCCACTTTGCAATCATTTTCATTTCTTTTGCGCCCATTCCGCGAGTTGTAATTGCAGGAGTTCCTAGTCGCAAGCCGGAAGGGTAGTAAGCGCTTCGCTTATCAAAAGGCACGGCGTTGCGGTTCAAAACAATCCCGGCATAATCAAGCGCCCAGGCCGCCGTCCAGCCGTCGAGGGCTTTATTTGTAACATCAATTAAGATCAAGTGATTATCGGTGCCGCCCGAAATTAAATTAAATCCGTAACCCGTAAGTTCCTCGCCCAGCACCTTCGCGTTTTCTACAACTTGTTTTGCGTACTTCTTAAACGAATTTTCTTGCGCCTCTTTCATACAAACTGCAATTGCCGCCGTTGTGTTGTTATGTGGCCCACCTTGCAAACCCGGGAAAACCGCCTTGTCTATTTTACTGCACAAGTCGGAATCTTTTGCTAAACCCTTTTCTGTAACCATCAAAACTGCCCCCCGAGGCCCGCGCAAAGTTTTGTGAGTGGTGGTCATTACAATGTGCGCAAATTCAACAGGGGATTGGTGAACGCTCGTCGCAACAAGACCTGCAATATGTGAAATATCGGCGAGGTGATAAGCTCCAACTGCGTCGGCAATTTCACCAAATCTCTTAAAATCGATGGCGCGTGGATAAGCCGTTGCGCCTGAAATTATTAACTGCGGTTTAAATTCTTTCGCAAGCTTTTCCACCTCGTCGTAGTCAATTAGGCCATCTTTGTTAGTTGTGTAATGTGAAGTTTCAAAATATTTTCCAGAGAAAGTTATCTTTGGATGACCGTGAGTTAAGTGCCCGCCAAAATTTAAGGCCATCCCTAAGATTTTGTCGCCTGGGTTTAATAGTGCAAACAAAACTGCCGCGTTTGCAGGCGACCCAGAATATGGCTGAACATTTGCGTGTGGAACCCCAAAAACTTTTTTCACACGATCCATTGCTAGTTTTTCTATTTCGTCTATAAACTCATTTCCTTGATAGTAACGCTTGTTTGCGTAGCCTTCGGAATACTTGTTGGAAAGCATAGAGCCTACTGCCTCACGAACCTCTTTTGAGGCGTAGTTTTCGCTCGGAATCATCATTAAGGTTTCGTTTTGCCGCGCCTCTTCAGCGTTTATCAAATCGTAAATTTCTGGGTCTGTAGTGTTTAAAGTCACGTTGCAATTATACATTTTCTTGTATATTCTTCTGGCATTGAGCTAATCCAACTCGATTTGTGAGTAGTTTAGGAGGAAGAAGTGAGCAAGAAAGCGAAAAGTTCGGGAGAGCAGAAAAAGCAGTTCGAAAAGAAGCTGCGTTCAAAAGGGGTGCCGTTTCAGCTCATTTATTTGCGTACGGAGGACTTGCACAATGGTCGGATTCGACACCGCGTGCGGAT
>CAZGUN010000043.1:0-4669 GCA_964529125.1 uncultured Candidatus Saccharibacteria bacterium | reverse complement strand
CTGCATATAAAATGTTCGCGCCCGCTTCTTCCTCACCCGCTGCTAACGTTAACTTTTTAATAGCCTCGCGGGCTCTATAAGTTGCTACACCACCTCCTGGAACAATTCCTTCTTCCACAGCTGCCTTTGTAGCATTTACCGCGTCTTCAACTCGCAACTTTTTCTCATGAAGCTCAACCTCTGTTGCGGCGCCAACGTTAATTACCGCCACACCGCCCGATAATTTCGCCATTCTTTCCTGTAGCTTCTCCTTGTCGTAACCGGAAGCCTCCTCTTCAATTTGGCTTTGAATTTGCTTCACGCGCTCCGCCAAAGCTTTTTTATTTCCTTTTCCACCAACAATAATTGTGTCGTCTTTTGTTGAAATAACTTGCTCAGCACGGCCTAAATCCTCAACGGTTACAGTGTCCAATTTGCGGCCTGTATCCTGGCTAATTAAAGTCGCGCCAGTTAAAATAGCAACGTCTTCAAGCATTGCTTTTCTTCTGTCGCCAAAGCCTGGAGCCTTAATGGCCAAAGCGTTAAAGGTTCCACGAAGCTTATTTACAACCAAAGTTGTTAGAGCCTCACCTTCAATATCCTCTGCAATCAAAACTAAGTTTTTTGAAACTTTCATTAAGTTTTCTAACATTGGTAAAAGCTCCTGAATGTTGGAGATTTTCTGATCGGTGACTAAAATGTACGCATCTTCTATTTCCGCAATCATTTTTGCGGGATCAGTTACAAAGTAAGCCGAAGCGTAGCCTTTATCAAACTGCATCCCTTCTTTATATTCAAGCTCCATTCCAAAACCTTTTGATTCATCAACAGTTATAACTCCGGTGTCTCCAATTTTTTCCATTGCCTCAGCAATTAAGTTCCCAATCTCAGGATTTTGTGCTGAAACAGTTGCAACTTGAGCCTTTTCTTCTTTTGTCGAGATTTTCTTTGAGACTTTCTTAATTTCCGCAACAACAGCTTCCGAAGCTTTTTCCAAGCCGCGTTTTAGAACCATTGGATTTGCCCCCGAGGAAATACTTTTTAAACCTTCATCAACAATGGCCTGAGCAAGTAAAATTGCCGTGGTTGTGCCGTCGCCAGCCACATCGTTAGTTTTTGACGCAGCTTCCTGAACCAATTGAGCACCCATATTTTCAAATTTGTCTTCAAGCTCAATTTCCTTGGCAACAGTTACCCCGTCGTGAACAACATTTGGTGCGCCGTAACTTTTATCTAAAGCAACATTGCGGCCTTTTGGACCAAGTGTTGTTGTTACCGCGTTTGCGAGTTTATCAACACCGGCCTTAAGTTTTTTTCGTGCTTCATTTCCGTAAATTATATTTTTTGCTGACATGTTGTATACCTCACTTCGTCCGGAATACTCTTCGCGAATTATTTTGAAACTGTTGCAAGTAAATCTTCCTCTTTAACCAAAAGATGTTCTTTACCGTCAATTTTTATTTCAGTTCCGCCCCACTTTTTGTACATTACAACATCGCCTACCTTAACGGTAAGTGGAATAAGCTTTCCATCATCGGTTTTTCCGGGGCCAGCTGCAACAACTTTTCCTTCTTGAGGTTTTTCTTTTGCGGAATCGGGGATAACTATCCCGGAGGGAAGCGTAGTTTCTTTTTCCAAAGGTTCAATTAAAACGTAGTCAAAAAGTGGTTGGATTTTTGATGTCGACATTTTGTCATTATGGCAGATTGGATCAAGACTATCTACACATCAAATTCTGGAGGCCTGGACGGGAATCGAACCCGTGAATAAGGGTTTTGCAGACCCTCGCCTTACCACTTGGCTACCAGGCCACACTAAATTAGGCGTAAGAACTGTTGATATTTTAGCACCATCATGTTAATTTAGAACTATAGGAATCGTATGGCTGTAACAACTTTCAAACCTCAAAGAGGCTCCAATACCCCCACTGTCTTAATCTATGTTCTGGCTGTCATTGGGATCGGCCTTCTTATTTACCTTGGAATAAGTGTTCTAACAAATATGGGCGCACTTGGTGGTAAATCCGCGCTTTCTGTAAGCGTTTTGGATGGCCAAGCCGAAGTTTATTTAAACAACACTCTTTTAGGGCAAACTCCTTACGACTCAACTGAAATTAAAACCGGCGAAAACACTGTTCGTGTTAAAAACGCCTCAACTTCGTATGAAGTATCAATTGATTTTCTTCGCAACTCCGAAGTTGTTTTAAACCGTGACCTTGGAGTTTCAACAGTTTTTTCTTCAGGTCAAAATTTTTGGATTGAAAAAGAAGGATCGGGAGCTGTTTTAAGCGTTGTTTCCGAACCTGATGGAGCCAAAGTTTTTATTGATAATACCGAAGTTGGCGCAACACCTTATTCGTCAAACAACTTAAGTGAAGGCGACTACGAACTAAGAATAGAAAAAGCCGGTTACGAGTCTCAAACCGCGCGAGTTAAAGTTCAAAAAGGATTTAAGCTTAACGTTGTGATGAAGCTGTTTCCGATGCCAGTTCCCGCGACGGTAAACTTGCTTGAAGGCTCAACAGATTTGTACGATGTTCATTCAAGTGACTCAATGGTAAGTTCAGATGCGGCAAGTTGGGTAAAAGCCGTTCCTTACTGGAACAGAACACGCGGAATTAACCTAGCAGACACTGGTGTAAACAAGGAAATGGTTTTTGGTTACTTTATAGATTACGCAGGAAGACTTTACGACAAAGACGGTAACGATATAACCGGAGCAACTGATTTGGGCGAACTGGCCGCTGGCGCTTATTTGAGACGCGCTCCCGATGGCCCAGGTTTGAGCGAGCCTGCTAAAACAATTTTGGCTTCGGTAAATGTGGTGGCTGGTAAGAAAGCTACAGTTCTTGAAACGGGTTTGGGTTGGTTGAATGTCAGATCTGAGCCAAGTTTAGATGGAGAGGTTTTAGTTCAGGTTAATGTGGGCGAATCCTTTACGGTTTTGGAGGAGAGCACGGGTTGGGTGAAGATTAGGGTTGATGTGGATACTGAGGGTTGGGTTTCCTCTACTTATGTTGAGATAGAATAATTAGTTCCCCGCTGTATAATTGAACAAATCGATTTCGTCCAAAGACTAAAAGCCCTATAAAGGCGAGGAGAGTAGATCATGAGCGCAAGAGAGAAGAAGGGTTTTGCTGCGACTGCTTGCTGGGACTCGGAAAAGGTCTCAAAAAAGGTGGGGAAGATTCGGGTGAGTTGGAACGGAATGCTAAAGTTTGACGACGGTCACCACCTTATTCCCTTATCACTCACAGTTAAAGATGTATTTTCTGTGAGACGGGGCGTAGTGAAAAAGTTTGGCGACAACGGAGGGGTAATTTTGAAGGGAACGCGGCCCGGTTATTACACTCTGGAACTTCTTTGGTCCGGTGGGTTCGGTGCCATTTTTTCTCGGGAAGGTTTCAGGAAGGCTGTAAAGCGGGCGAAGAGGCGTTGATTGCGAACAAAGTTTTGAGCAAGAAGAGTTGGGAGGTTTTGTCGCCTAACTCTTCTTTACTTCTACTCGAGATACCATTCAAGCAAATCCGGCCGTAATCTTTTGATACTCTCTACACTTTGTTCATAAAGCTCATTTAGCCCAAGCCTTTTCTCATATTTTGCCAAAAGCGTGTAGATTCCTACATCGGTTGTTGAGTAGTTGTGCATCATGTCGAAATAACCTTTTGTTACCGCAATAAATTCCGGATCAACATTTTTCTCGTCCGCAACCTTTTCTAAGTCCCCAATTGCTAAAAAGTAATAAAGCGGAACTATATTTCGTAATGTAACTAAATTATTGGGATTTAAGTTTTGCGCAGTTTGCAAATCGTTTAGTGCTAATTTCTTCAAACTCACCCTTCCCACATCTTCTAAACCGGCAGTCATAGTTAAGAGTATTTTTGTCCGACCGTAATAATATCTTGGTTCGTCGGGATTCTTTTCGATACTTTTATTGGCTTGCTCAATCGCCCCCTCAAAGTTACTGGTTTTTAACTCTCTCTGTCCAAAAACATACGACCCATCCGCGCTTACGGTTTGCCAGAAAATTACCATCAAAGACAGATAAATTATTGTAATTAAAAGCAAACTTAGGTTTCTCATTCTTTTGCCTCTGTTCCGGCAAGAAAAAGCCAAAATAGCAGTGAGGGTGCAACTACTGGCCAGCCAAAAATGTTCGCCACATACAAACCAAGAAGCGCGGGTGTAAAAAACTTATCTTTTTTCAAAACGCTTCCCGAAATAATAAAAAGGTAAAAAAACGTTCCGACAAATCCAATTGTGGAAAAAAGCTCGAGGTAGTAATTGTGGGGCTTGTTTATTACAAAATCCCATTCAGACGAATAGTTTATTTCAGGCGACCGAAACTTTGTAAATTCATACGGAAATGTTTCCGGACCTGTTCCTACTAACATAACTTTTGGCGAAGATGTAATTAAATTTACTGTGCCCTTCCAAAGCTCAAACCTAATAAACCCGGGGTCGGAAACGTTGTACTCTTGCTCGGCCTGCTCACCTTCCGTTTGTGCGTAAACCTGTACGTGGGCTTGGACAACTCTTTTCAAGTCAAAAAACATATCTTGCAACTTTTCTTTAAAGATTCCAGGGTTTAAAAAAGCAAAACTAATCGAAAACGCCATAAGGATTACAAAAGGCACAAGCGCCGTTTTTAACCTGGCGCGGTTTAAATAACCAAAAGCCACGGTTCCCGC
>CAZGUN010000042.1:0-4686 GCA_964529125.1 uncultured Candidatus Saccharibacteria bacterium | reverse complement strand
TGCTCAAGATTTAACTTAATGTTAACAGCAGTAATTCTCATTTTAATATTGTCGGTTCTTGTGCTTGTCCATGAATTTGGACATTTTTTTGTTGCGAAAAGAACCGGGGTTAGGGTTGAAGAGTTTGGCTGGGGCTTGCCGCCAAGGCTTTGGGGCAAGAAAATCGGCGAAACTCTTTATTCTATAAACTGGCTACCTTTTGGAGGTTTTGTGAAGCTAACGGGTGAAGATGTGGGCGAGGTTGAGGAGAATTCAAAAGCCGGGCAGTGGGCAAAAGGCGTTTCAGCAGACCCTGAAAGCTTCGCTAATAAATCACCGTGGCAACGTGCGGCGATTCTTGTCGCGGGGGTTTTTATGAACATTGTCTTGGCAATCGTAATTTATTATGGAATGTTTTTTATCACAGGTTTTAGAACAATGTCACTGCCGTTATTTTTCGACTATAAATTTAGATTCGGTAATCAGGAAAACATAAGTACAGTTGTAATGGGTTTTAGTGAGGATTCTGCGGCTAAGGAAATGGGGGTTGAAGTAGGGGAGGCGATTATAGAAGTTGATGGCAGGCCGGTTTATAACGTTACGGATGTTCGAGCGGCTTTGGCAGAAAAAGATAATCAGGAGGTTCAGGTACTTTTGATGGATATAAAGGGAGTGGAAAGGGAGTTTAGAAGTATTAGGGTTACGCCTCACGCCAACGAGCAGGGCGAAGTTTTGCTTGGGGTGGCACTAGCGCCCGGATTTAGAATAAGTTACGAAAATAGGTGGTTTGCCGCCCCACAGCACGCCTACAATATGTTGGGTTACTCGGTTAATACTTTGGCAAAGCTCGGCCAGGAGTCCTTTCAGACCGGAAACATAGCGCCCCTGTCTGACAGCGTTTCAGGGCCTGTTGGGATTTTTTCAACAATTCAAAGCATTGTTAGCGTTCCGGGGCGTGATGCGGTGGTTGGTCTGCTCGATCTGACGGCTTTGCTTTCGCTAAGTTTAGCCATGTTAAATATTCTTCCATTTCCAGCTTTAGACGGTGGAAGGTTGATTTTTGTTGTTTACGAAGTAGCTTTTAATAAAAAACCAAATCCCAGGCTTGAAAGCGCGGTTCATAGATGGGGAATGCTGGCTTTACTTGCGCTAATTGTGCTCATAACCACTAAAGATATTCGAAATTTGTTCTAAAATTGCCAAAAATTCACAAAAATTTGATCTATTTTAAATATATGTATATACTGTGAGTGGAAGTTTCGGTGAGTGTCTTGCCATTTTAATCTATTCGTAAAGGAAATTTTATAGAAGTTTGGCAGAAACTAAGAAGCCCGAAAGCCCCGTCGCAACAGCTATTCAGCGACTATCGAGTAAAACTATTGTTCAAAATTGAAGTTTGGAGGTGTTTGTTTTGGTTCGTATAAAAGTACGACATGGCGAGAGTTTAGAGCAGGCTTTAAGACGCTTCAACAAAAAAGTTATTTCAGCAAAAATTTTGAAAGAAGCTTTTGAAAGAAGTAGGTTCGAAAAGCCAAGCTTAGAAAAAAGAAGAAAAGAAAAAGAAAAGAAAAGAAAAATCTACTTGGAGAATAAAAATCGCTAATGTTAAATAAGTTAAAAATTGCTTTACTAAAGGCCCGAAAAGAGAAGGACGCGCTTCGCGTTTCTGTTTTGGGTTTTCTTATCTCAGCCATCAATAATAAGGAGATTTCCCTACGTGGTAAGGACGAAACCTTTGGCGACGAGCATATTGCGCAAGTTATTAAGACGCAGATAAAGCAAAGAAAAGAGTCTATCGAACAGTACACTGGCGGCGGTAGAAAAGACCTCGCCGACCAGGAAGCCCTAGAGCTCGGCGTTTTAGAGGAAATTTCCCGCGAATACATTCAATGAAAATTGCAAGTAACACCCATGTTTCCATTTCCATTGTTGGCGACGACGAAATGCGAAAACTAAACAAAGAGCATCTGGGTAGAGATTACGCTACCGATGTTTTATCTTTTAATGTCGAAGAGCAAACCGACCAGGGTTTTTACTTGGGCGATATTGTGGTAAACAAAGATCAGGCGGAAAGGCAGGCGGCGGAGTTTGATAACAGCGTCGAAGAAGAGATTGCCGAACTTGTGGCCCACGGCATGCTTCACCTGATGGGCGTGCATCACGAGGGTGACGAACACTGAAGCGTTTCCCCAACCCATAGCACTTGATATTTAACTCATGTTGTGAGAGAATCGCTTTCTGTCTTACCTTTCAAATCTAAAAGGAGCGCTATGGAATACGAATGTAATCATAAGGGCGCTCTTCAAATCAGAGTCGCCTATGGCAGGGGAGACTACGAAAATGGGTTTGCCTTGTCAAATGGTGATGAGGAAGGAATTTTAGCTGTTTGGTCAAAAGACATCCTTCACGGGTTACGAGAGGGTGTCCAACCCCGTCAAGGAGAGCACATCTTAATTGGGGCCGGACTTGTCTGCTGGTTCTGCGGTGTCTATCAAGGCGCCACAACCTTTTATGCAGAAAGCCTTTATGTGTCTCACCCACTCAGTTATAAGGATCTCAAGTCACTTGCGGAAGGCTTGGCTTACAGCATTGCAGTAGCCATGGGCGGAATCATAATTGGCGAAAGCCCCGCTAATGATAGTGATCCTGTTACACAAGAGACTCACAGCGAACGTTTAAGCGAGCTTGGTTTGAAAAAATAGCGAGCTAGCTTAGTCACTAACCGTTCAAAGAATTGGCCGCCAAAGGTATTACACTTTTGGTGGCCAGTTTTATTTCAACACCAAACTTTACTCTAACCCATCCTCTAAAGTACCATTACCACATGCACCCACTACTAATTGTTACCTACCTTTTGAACCTAATTCTTATAGGTAGCGTCTTTGGGCTTTTGGGGGTGTTTCTTGGAATTATTGGTTCTGCCTTAATTTTTTATATCGTCAGCAAAAACGGTGGAGATGTAAGAAAGCATTGGGGACAAATTGCAGCTATAGCTTTTGTACACTTTTTGGGTGTTATTGCGGTAGTTTATGCGCCGTGGAATTCGCCGGCGGCTACGGGAGTAGCGATAATAATGGAGCTTTTTATTGTTGCAATTTTTTCGAACATGGGGCGCGTTTAGGTTCGCAAATGAAATTAATTGTAGGTTTAGGAAATCCCGGAAAAAAGTTTGAAAAGACTCGGCACAATGTCGGGTTTATTTTGCTGGATAAGTTTGCCGAAGAGATTGGCGGCGGTGCTACGGCAGCAGCCTGGAGCTTTGACCCCAAATTTGGAGCCGACATCGTAAAAATTACCAAAGACGGCGAAGAATACCTACTCGTGAAACCCCAAACTTTTATGAATAAATCTGGCGAAAGCGTTTCGAAAGTTGTGAATTATTTTGACATTGATCTGGAAGAAACGCTTGTTATTCACGACGATGTTGACTTACAGTTTGGCCAAACAAAAATGCACTCGGGGCGTAATTCTGCTGGCCACAAAGGCGTTCAGAGCATTATCGACACGTTGAAAACCAATAACTTTTGGCGATTTAGAGTAGGAGTTGGCCGCCCAGAAGATCGTGGACACGACGCAAATATTGAGACAGAAGATTGGGTTTTAATGAACCTTACTGACGAGGAACTTTCGCAAATAAAAGCTCTAAGAATTCCACAAGTACCAACACAAATTTCTTGATCCCAAACCCTATATATGTATACTTAATTTTAAGCCCCGGAATTTTTTTGTGGGGATTTTTTAAGTCTGTAAAGTTTAGTTTGCCTGGCCTGCCATATGTTTTATACAAAATATAGACCTCAAAAGTTTAGCGAAATATCCCAACCAAATGACGTAGCCACAGCTTTGGCCAACCAGGTAAAGTCTCAAAAAGTTAGCCACGCGTATCTTTTTATTGGTCCGCGAGGAGTTGGAAAAACCACCACCGCCAGAATTTTAGCCAAGGCTTTAAATTGCGAATATTTAAGCAAAACCGGCAATCCGTGTGACAAATGTGATGCTTGTGAGGCCATAAAACTAGGCAACTTTTTAGATCTTATTGAAATAGATGCCGCTAGCAACCGCGGCATAGACGATATTCGCGATTTGAAAGATAAAATCCGGCTGGCGCCTTCGCTTGGTAAGCAAAAAGTTTACATAATAGATGAAGTTCACATGCTTACAACCGAAGCCTTTAACGCTTTACTCAAAACCCTTGAGGAACCGCCCGCCCACGCTACTTTCATCTTATGTACAACTGAAGAGCACAAAGTCCCGGACACCATAAAATCTAGATGCCAGGTTTTTAAGTTTAAGCGGGCAACGGTTGAGCAGATCGTCACAAAACTTACGGAAATATGCGCCAAGGAAAAAGTAAAAGCGAAAATTAAAAAAGAAGATTTGGAAAAAATTGCCCGCGCGTCTTTAGGTGGATTTAGAGACGCCGAAACTTTGCTTCAGCAAGTTGTTGAGGGAGAGCTTAACATCGACTCGTTTGTTGGGGTTAATTCCACGCAGGAGTTTGTAACTTTTATTGACTCAATTTTTGCGAAAAATACCAGCGCTGCCATTCGCCAGGTCAATAAATTGTATGAAGATGGCATAGATTTACATACTTGGTCATTAGAACTTTTGAAGTATCTGCGTGATTTGCTTTTTATTTCGGCTGACGCGCACGAGGGGTTAGTGGATGTTTCAAATGATGTTTTGGCAGATATGAAAACACAAGCA
>CAZGUN010000041.1:0-4772 GCA_964529125.1 uncultured Candidatus Saccharibacteria bacterium | reverse complement strand
CAAATTGGTTCCAAAATAATCAGTGAGGTACATAAATCTACCCTGGGTAGTATTCCAAATCATTTGGGTCATATTTCCCAGGTCGAATTTTCCTAAATCAAAATTGTTATAGCGGAAAAGATTTATTTTCCCAGCTAGGATAAAAACGCCTAAAGAATAGACGACCAAAAACAAAAAAGGCCAATTTTTTAATAGGAAATCTTTTGATTTTATAAACATACTTTAACTCTTACGAACTAATACCTTATCATAAACTTGATCAACCTTCTTGGCCATCAAATGCCACGAGTAATTGCCTCTAACAAAGCCTAAATCGGCGGATGCACCACTATCTATTACCTCCTGAACTTGCCTCGCAATATTTTCCGCAGTAACTCCACGCAAGTAGACTAAACCCTCAATTTTCTGTGAAGCTTCAAAGCCTGATGCAAGCGCCGGAACTCCGCACGCCAAACTTTGCAATACCACTTTCGGCAACCCTTCCCAGTCAGAGGGTAGTACGAAGATATCCGCAATCTGAAACACAATAGGGACTTGCGGGTAAGGTGTGTAGCCAACCCTAACTATTCTATGATCTAAATTATACTTCGAGGTAACATCCAATATTTTGCTCTCGTATTCTTCGTCACCATGAGGACCCACCAAAAGAAGTTTGTAATTAGCCGGCAAAAATCTTAACGATTCTATAAGAAGGTGAATATTCTTTCTTTCCACAACTGCGCCGTTATTCAAGATTACTTTATCGTGCGGAGCCAATCCTAACTCTGCGCGCGTCTTTACCATCTCTTCAGGCCCAATCGGTGTAAATAACTCGGTGTTTACACCCGTTTCCACAACAAAGCACTTTGAGGCATCGGCGTTGTAATGCTTTATTGCCTCATTTCTAGTTTCCGAGCTTACAAAAATACACGCGTCCGCACATCGGGTAGCCCATTCGTCAGATTTTTGTGCAAGTGGCCAACTTAGATACTTTGAAAT
This sequence comes from uncultured Candidatus Saccharibacteria bacterium, assembly GCA_964529125.1. Lineage (GTDB taxonomy): Bacteria > Patescibacteriota > WWE3 > UBA101185 > UBA10185 > 2-01-FULL-42-13. The sequence continues at coordinate 3,794 of CAZGUN010000041.1, read as the reverse complement.
AGGTTTAATATTCTTATCGTGACCCTCCAATTTCTCCCACCTACCTTTTACCGTGTTGTGAAAATGGGCCACGAGAGGAATTTTGAGCTCTCTTGACCTGGGAAGAAATTTCTTTAGGAAAAATCTATAAGCATAAATCCAAATTGCGAAGTGTCCGTGCGAGTGAATCACATCAGGTACATTTTTTAATCGCCAAAATAAGTAGTAGAAAAACACAATCGGTGAGGTTGTTATGTTTAAAGTTCCGCGCAAAGGTTCGCGAAGAAACGGGTGAAGTTTTACATTCTTTAAGGTTTCTATTGGTCCGGCAAATGGCCACCTTCCACAAAATACATCTACCTCATGCCCAAGCTTTACCTGGGCCGAAGTCATTTCATATGGGGCTGGGGCTAGGCCGTCCCACGGAGGAGGCCAGTCGTAAACGATTCTTAAAATTTTCATGATAAAACCTCGTTAAAAACTTTTTCGTACTTATCTAGCATAACATCCAAGGTAAACTCCTCCTCTGCCCTCTTTAATGCAGCTTGGCCCATCTCTCTTCTTAAATTTTTATCTTCCGCAAGTTTAAGCACTGCATCCCTAAGCTGTGAAACATTACCAGATTTATAGACAATCCCGGTCACATCATTTTCAACAGCCTCTGGTATACCTCCCATATTGGAACTAACCGTAGGTAGTCCCGCAAGCATTGCTGACACTATACTCATCGGAAAACCTTCAACGCGTCTTGATGGAAGTACAAAAATGTCCGAACTTGCAAGAAGTTGCATCGACTCTTCGTGCGACTTACGTCCAAGAATGTGTATTTTGTTCAAAAGATCTTTTTCGGAAACTAGTTTTCTAAGATCAGCTAGGTACAGCCCATCCCCCACAATAACTAACTCAATTTTTTTGTCCTTGATTTGCCCCATCACATCAACCAAATCAGCCAAACCCTTTGACAGATGAATAAGACCTACATAAAAGAGTTGCACTATATCTCCAACCTTTGTTATCTGTGAGAAGTTTTCGTCAAGTCCATTGTAAATAACTGTAATCTTTTTTTCATCCACAAAAGTTTCGTTAATTAAAGCCTGCTTCACAAATTTGGAAACCGCAATTACTTTATCAGAATGTAAAATAAATTCACGCTGGCGATTAAAAAAGTTAAGTAGAAAGTACGCGGTGTTGGGAATTAATTTTATGTAATCTTTTGGTGAGCTCAGGCTTTGTAATAATGTTTTGTACTCACCGGTTGTTGTTCCGTGAGAAATAGAAACGATCGGAACACCCAACTCATTTTTCTTCATTATCAAACCTAACCCCGCGGAACTTTGCCCAAGAATTAGATTAAATTTTTCTGTCTCGTGGAATTGTTTGAAAGTTTCTACCGAACGATTGACCCAATTATTTTTGTCTAAATACCCAAAACCGGCCAAACTTCTATAGCTACAATCGATAAACTTATAGGAAACTCCGTTTAGTTCCTGGGCTTCAGTTCTTAGTTCGTGCCTGGGGGCAAAAATGGTGATTTTATGCCCTCTTTTGGCCAAACCTTCACACAAAGCCCTATTTTGAGTCTCCAAGCCACCAAAACCTGCGTGGAGGGTGGTTTTCTTTATAAAAACGGCCACGTTCATGGGTTAATTGTACTATGTTAAAAGTCTCTAGGCATTTTTGAGGAAATGCCCTATAATGCGATGTAGAGACACGGCACATAACGCCAAAGGAGGGCGACTAATGTACCAAAGTGTTAAAAGGATGTTGGATGTTGCAGTAGCCGTCCCACTATATGTGTTGTGGGTGTTTACTCTCAATGTCCCGTTAAGAGTTCTCATCAGGCTGGGCTCCTATGGGCACTCGTTGCTAAGGCAGGAGCGTGTGGGATTAAATAGCAAACTATTTACCATTCTCAAGCTCCGGACTATGCATTCCGATGCCAACGAGATAGGAGAGGCAAACGGAATACACTCCCATGAAAAGCCCCAGGAAGATGATCCGAGGGTTACCCCGCTGGGTAAGTTTCTGCGGAAAACCAGTATCGATGAAATTCCCCAGCTGGTGAACATTATCAGGGGGGAGATGAGTTTTGTCGGCCCGCGGCCGGCACAACCGTACGAAATCGAAGAGTGGGAGGTTGGGTATGGGGTTCTTGCCACAAAAAGACTTGGAGTTCTGCCTGGTATGACCGGGTGGGCGCAAGTAAACGGTAGGGACACCCTAACGCCAGAAGAAAAATTGAAACACGACGCATTCTATGTCGATAATCAATCTTTTTGGCTCGACCTGAAAATCCTTGTTCGCACCATTCCAGCGTTACTAAACTGGAAAAGTGCAAACTAAAAAGACCCAAAGGTGAAAACCGGAGGGTCTTTAGTTTTATATTGTAAAATTAAACAAACAGATTCTCTATTTCTTTTATACTCTTATCCAAATCGAACATCTTAATAGCTTTGTTATACGCAGCGGTTGATAATGAATTTCGTAAATCTGCATCATTCAGCAACTTTTTAATTGCCTCAGCCAGCTTTACAGAATCTTTTTGAGGAACGATCAAAGCGTTACTTGAATCCAAGAAATCAGAAATGCTTCCTGCGTCAGTCGTAACAATTGGAACCTTAAGCATTGCCGCCTCTATCAAAGAGTTCGGAACCCCATCGGCATCGCCACCTTCGGCATTAATGCTTGGCTGAACATACATGTCAGCAGCGTGCAGGTACGGCAAAACCTCATTAAAAGGCGTTTTCCCGAGCAACACAAAACTTTCTTCTAATCCTTTTGACTTAATCAAGCTTTCTAGTTCACCAAGTAAAGGCCCGCCACCCGCAATATAAACTACATGCGACACCTCTTTCTTTAAAGTCTCTGAAGCCTCAATTAAATACTTAATCCCCTTCTTTTCTTCCAGTCGCCCGATGGTAAAAATAAACGGATACTCAAACTTTTTGGAACCTGCCCCACTTGGTAAAACTAACGACTCAGGATCAACACCGTGATAAATAAGTTTTAATTTCGAGTGAAGTGAGGGATCAACTTTAGACTTAACAGCCCCCAATGCATTCTTGTTACAAAAGGTTATGAACTTTGCGTGTTTTGCTTTTTCGGTAATTAAATCAGGATATTCTAAAACGTCGCGCGCATGAGCAGAAATTACCAAAGGCACATCAAGAAGAATTGAAACCCCAAGAGCAATAGTAGAAGGGGTTGACAAAAAGTGCGCGTAAATTAGATCTGGCTGGAATTTTGAAAAAACGTTTGCGTAACCCAAGATTTTTATAAAAAGAAAGGGCCGGGTAAATCCCACAGCCTTGAACGCCCTAAACCTTCGAACTGGGTGCCAAAACGAAGACCACTTCCCACGCAAATAGTCAAAAAAACTCACCCGGTGAAAATAGACTTTGGATTTTAAGTTTTCGGGGATTGGTGCTGTTCCCCTCTTCATCGCCACGAGCTGAATATCGAACCTTCCCAGCTCCGCAAGAGCCGAAAGCTCCCTGGAAATGAAAGTTTCAGTTGTAACTGGGAATTCAGGCACAAAAACCAATACCTTTTTCTGCATGCCTGTATTATACCTTGTACAACAACGAAAAACCGCCTCAGCAATGAATGCTTTGGCGGTCTGTCGGTGTTCAGATCAGTCAGGCAAGTACGATCGGCCGAACTGCAGTACGACTCGGCAAAGAAGCCAGAATCGCACACATATAGGAGTCCACATTCCACACATAGCGGTGGAACTCGATTTCGGCCTTTCCGTCCTTCTGCTTTGCGAAGTAGAGAACTGGATTTCCGTTCTCCAGACCTTCCGCGACTTTCAT
>CAZGUN010000040.1:0-4780 GCA_964529125.1 uncultured Candidatus Saccharibacteria bacterium | reverse complement strand
GGCGCTTCTTGAAGACGGATTTTTGGAAATGATGCACACATCTTCGGGTAGAATTCCAACGGCTCGAGCATTTAAGTATTTTATTGATCAGATAATGGAAGAGGATGAACTTCCGGTTTTACAGGAAGTTGCGGTTAAGCAAAGACTTTGGCCTCAAAGGTTTGAGTTTGAGAAACTTTTAAGAAACGCGGTTTTGTCTCTTTCGGAAACTACAAGAAATATGGCGCTTGCCTTAACGGAGGATGGTTTTATAACTCACGCGGGTTCGGTTCATATGCTTGATAACACAGAGTTTTTAGACATTGATGTTACAAGATCAGCATTAAGTTTAGCCGACAGTTTTGACGACTTGGTAAGAATTTTTACAAATCTTTCTAAAGACGGTGACGTAAATGTTGCGGTGGGGGAGGAAATTGCTTATCCAAACATGGAGCAGGCGGCACTTGTCTTTTCAAAGTTTAGAAGTGGAAACAAAGTTGGATATATTTCGGTACTGGGCCCGTCCCGTATGAAATATTCGTTTGTTGTGCCTTCAGTTAGGTACACAAAAAATTTGCTTGAAGAATTTAGCGGTAATTGGTAATTTCAAGAAATATGACTAAGAAAAAGGATGAATTAAAAACTAAAGATAACGTTGTCGAGGAGGACGCTAGAAGAGTTGCGGAACTTGAGGATAATTGGAAGCGAGCGTTAGCCGATTATCAAAATTTGCAGAAGCGTGTGGCAGAGGAAAGAGAAAGTATTGTGAAGTTTGCAAATGCGATGTTGGTTTTAAGAGTGCTTCCGATTTTAGATAATTTACTTTTGATGCATAAGCACGATGAGGACCCAGGCTTGAAAATGACGATCAAAGAGTTTGAGAAGATTTTGGCTGAAGAGGGTGTGAAGGAAATAGAAGCTGAGGGAAAAGATTTCGACCCGCATACCATGGAAGCAATAGAAAAGGTAAAAGGCGAAGAAGGAAAAGTTATGGAAGTTTTGCAAAAAGGCTACATGTATAAAAATAAAGTTTTACGTCCGTCTAGAGTCACCGTAGGCGACAAAGTCGGCGGCGCGACAAGCGCAAAGGAGGAAAATTAAAATGCCAAAAATAATAGGGATTGATTTAGGAACTACAAACAGCGCAATGGCTGTGATGGAGGGCGGTCAGCATAAAGTTATCCCAAACCACGAAGGGGCAAACACAACGCCCTCGATGGTTTCGTTTGGTGCGGGCGGCGAGGTTGTAGGGGTTTCGGCGAAGCGCCAGCAAGTTGTAAATCCAAAAGACACAATTTTTTCGGTGAAGAGGCTTATGGGCATGAAGTTTAACTCGCCCGAGGTTCAAAAATTAAAGAAAAACTACCCGTACTCAATTGTGGAGGGTGCTAACGGTATGGCCGCAATTGAGGTTGGTGGAAAAATTTATACGCCGCAGGAGATTTCGGCAAAAATTCTGCAGAAACTTAAAACTGACGCGGAAAAATATTTGGGTCAGGTAGTTACTGATGCGGTTATTACAGTTCCTGCGTATTTTGACGATGCACAAAGATCAGCAACAAAAGAAGCAGGACAAATTGCAGGGCTCAATGTTCAAAGAATTATTAATGAACCGACTGCTGCAGCTTTAGCTTACGGTTTGGACAAAAAAGCCAGTGAGAAAATTGCCGTTTACGATTTAGGCGGCGGAACTTTTGACGTTTCTATCTTGGAAATTGGTGATGGAGTTTTTGAAGTTAAGGCCACAAATGGTGACACACATTTGGGTGGAGATGATTTTGACCAGGAAGTAATCAACTGGCTTTTGGAGGAGTTCAAAAAGGACCAGGGAGTTGATTTGTCGGCTGATAGACAAGCAATGCAAAGGCTAAAAGATGCCGCCGAGAAAGCAAAAATAGAGCTTTCAAGTTCACAGCAAACAGAGATTAACATCCCGTTTGTTACAGCCGATGCTTCCGGGCCAAAACACTTAAACATAACCCTAACCCGCGCAAAACTTGAGCAACTGGTAGACGCTTTGATTCAGCGAACAATAACACCTATGGAAAATGCGTTAAAAGATGCGGGTTTAGCCAAAGGCGATATTAACGAGGTGATTATGGTAGGAGGCATGACGAGAATGCCAAAAGTTACCGAAGTTGTGAAAAACTTTTTTGGCAAGGAACCCCACAAAGGAATTAACCCTGACGAAGTTGTGGCAATTGGTGCCGCGATTCAAGGTGGAGTTTTAGGCGGAGATGTTAAAGATGTTTTGCTTTTGGACGTAACTCCCCTGACTTTAGGAATTGAAACTTTGGGTGGGGTTAGTACACCATTGATTAAACGAAACACCACGATTCCAACTTCAGCCTCACAAACTTTTAGCACTGCGGCTGACAGTCAGACAACGGTTGAGATAAATGTGTTGCAGGGCGAGCGCGAAATGGCTGCGGATAACAAATCTCTAGGCCGCTTTATACTGGATGGAATTCCGCCAGCCCCACGAGGCGTTCCGCAGGTTGAAGTTAAGTTTGACATTGATGCCAACGGAATAATTAACGTTTCGGCAAAAGACAAAGCTTCAAACAAAGAACAGAAAATTACGATTCAGGGCGGTGCTGGGCTTTCGAAGGAAGAAATAGAAAAAATGGTTCACGATGCCGAGTCTCACGCTGAAGAAGATCGTAAGAAAAAGGAGGCGATTGAAAGTAGGAACATCGCCGATTCGCTAATTTACACCGCGGAAAAAAGTTTGAAAGACGCGGGAGATAAAGTTCCTGCTGATGTTAAAACTGAAGTCGAAGAAAAAGTAAAAGCTTTGAAGGATGTGCTGCAAACTGCAAGTGTAGATGAGCTGAAACAAAAAACCCAGGAATTAAGTACCGCGATGCAAAAGATTGGCCAGGCGATGTATCAGGGTCAAGGACAAGAAGGCCAGCCCGGACCGGAAACACCCGGCGCACAACCCGGACAACCTGGAGACGAACCAGTTGAGGGCGAGGTTGTAGAAGAGTAAAAGGCGCCATGGCCACAAAGAAAGATTATTACGAAGTTCTGGGCGTGCCTCGAAGCGCTTCCCAAGACGATATAAAAAAAGCGTATAGAAAAATGGCGCGGGAGCATCACCCGGACGTTGCCGCAAATACAGATAAGACCGAAGCCGAAAAAAGATTCAAAGAAATTAACGAAGCCTACCAAGTTCTAAGTGATTCCCAAAAAAAGAAAATGTACGATCAATTTGGCCACGCCGCGTTTGGTGGGGCAAGTGGAAGTGGTGCCGGAGCGGGCGGACCTTTTGGAGGATTTGGCGGATTTGGTTCGCAAGGTGGAAAGTGGGGGCCATTTTCTTATACATATACATCCACTGGCAATGCTGGCAACGGAGCCGACTTTGATCCGTTTGATATTTTCGAGGAAGTTTTTGGGTTTAGAGGATTTGGCGCGCAACGTGGCCCACGAAAAGGAAAGAATCTTTACTACGAACTGCATGTTGATTTTGCTGATGCGGTTAGGGGTGCTGAAAAAACAGTAAATATAGAAACGGGTAACATCTCGATAAAAATTCCGCAGGGCGCAAGAGACGGAACGGAACTAAGATTTGCTGGAAAGGGTGCATCTGGCCCACAAGGTTCGCCAGCTGGAGATTTGTACATAAGTTTACGAGTTAGAACCCCGCAGGGATTTCAAAGAGTTGGTGATAACTTAGGAACTGCAGTTGAAATAGATTTTATTCAGGCAGCTTTAGGGGATATGGTGGAAGTTGCGGTTGTTGATCCAAATTCGGCAAATGGTTTGGGCAAAGCAAAATTAAAAATTCCGGCCGGAACGCAACACGGAACGCAGTTTAGATTAAAGGGCAAAGGAATTCCGAAACTGCGAAGTTCTGGACAGGGCGATGTTATTGTCCAGGTTTTTGTAAAGATTCCAGGCAAGTTGAACAGAAAACAAAAAGAGTTTTTAGAGAAATACAAAGATTTGTAATTTGTGGTATAAATCTAGGCGAGTACCCAACCTAATCCAAAGAGGAGAATGACATGTCCAAAACGATTGTAGCGATAATAGGTTACGAGCGTTATAACGTCCCGCTTGGGCTTTTGCGTGGCAGTTATCTACAAATTGATGGTAAAGTGCGGGAGATCCAAACCATTCTAGGCGAGTCCGGAAAGCCCGGCTATCGAATTGATCTTTTCGATGGGGAAGCGGATCCGCCCAGCGGCGCAAAAATATACAAGGCGGTGGCTGTATGAAATATATGAGGCAAGAAACCGGATCGTGGGCCTTTGAAGATATGAGTGTTCCGTATGAAGTAGAGGGTACGGTATGGGAGGATAGATACATACGCTTACCAGAGGGTGGTTATGTAATCATAGAGCGTATTAACTTAAACGCGAAGATGTTGAAGGTTATATACGCCAATCGACCACCATATTCAGAAAAAGGCGCTTTGCAAGCAAGACTTGCAGCAAAAGAAGTCTCCCGTGCATTTTAGACGGGAGATTTGCTGTACTTGACCCCGTTTACCTTGTTGTGATAATGTATCTTTGCAATTAGATAGTTGGTGCTTAGGTGGGGTTCCCCACCTTTTTAATTACAGCGGCAATTACTAAACGCAAAAAATATATGGCAGTCACAGAATTTAGCGCAGCATTAAGACAGGTAGCAACCGAGCGGGGCATTCCCGAGGAAAGCATCCTGGAATCAATAAAAGTAGCAATAGGCTCGGCTTACCGAAGAGATTACGGTACAGAGGCCGATGTTTTGGAAGTGTTTTTGGATCCCGAAACAGGTTCAACAAAAATTGTAAACGAAGAAGGTAAAGACG
>CAZGUN010000039.1:0-5565 GCA_964529125.1 uncultured Candidatus Saccharibacteria bacterium | reverse complement strand
TTATTTGGATAGTTAGCTTGCATTCTTTCATAAGATGATTCTAACACTAACTCGACTTTGCTAAAGCCAACCTTATACCCAAACCAATCAAAATCACGCCCATAACCTTCTCTGCATAGTGCTGGATTCCTCCCACTTTGTGTTTTATTAGCGGGTGCGTAAAGGCCGTAGCGACTACCGCAAACCAGCCAAAAGTAACCACAGACATCTCCAGGCCATACAAAATTTGCCATGAAAGAGGTGTCTCCGGATTTATTACTTGGGTGAAAAGGCTTAAGAAGAAAAGTGTTACTTTGGGGTTTGTGACGTTTGTTATAAAACCCATTTTCACAGCTTCCGCAGGCTTAATATCTTGCTTTGCCGCCGCTTCGTTTGAGTTTAGTTTCGAAGGCGAAGATTTAGAAGTTAGGGACTTATACCCGATGTAAACCAAATATGATGCTCCAATAACTTTAATAGTAGAAAAAAGCAAAACTGACTGTGAGATGATAAGGCCTATCCCAACAATAGAATAAAAAACATGCACGAGAATGCCCAAGCCTAATCCTAACGCGGAGTATCGGCCCGCCCTTCTTGAATAGGCAACACTATTTCGAGTAATTAATATAAAGTCAGGTCCGGGGCTGATAACCGCAAGCAAATGGATTATGGCGATAGTAAGAAGTTGGCTAAGGAACATTTATTTATAGTAGCATTTTCGTGCTAATCTAATTTTATATGAAAAACGCGTTGATTTTGCACGGTACTGATGATAACCCTGATGTAAACTGGTTTCGGTGGTTAGAGAGAGAGCTAGAGAAAAAAGGATATAAAGTCTGGGTTCCGAATTTGCCTCGTGCCGACCGTCCCAACGTACAGAGATATCTTAAATTTATCCGCGAAAATAAAGATTGGGAGTTTAATTCCGAAACTATTATCATCGGCCATTCCTCTGGTGCTGTGGCCGCTTTAGGTATTTTACAAAATCTTCCGGAAGATGTTGCGATAGAAAAAGCCATACTGGTTGCGGCTTTTAAGGATGATTTAGACTGGGACGCTTTAGATGAGCTGTTTTTAGAGCCGTTTGACTTTAAGACTATAAAAAAGCGCTGCAGAAAGTTTATTTTTATTCATTCTGATAATGATCCTTATTGTCCAATTGATCACGCAGAGTATTTGTCAAAGCAAGTTGGTGGGGAACTGATAATTAGAGAGGGGGCGGGACATTTCAATGCTAGTAGAAATCCAGAGTTTACTAAGTTTCCTTTTATCCTAACATTACTTTAATGGAACAGCAGGGGAGACGTCCAACTGATCCGGAAACTCGTTTTTAAGTTTTTCTAAATCCTCTTTGTCCATCGTCCAACCCAACGCCCCAAGGTTTTCATCTAAATGTACTTTGCTTGTGGTTTTCGAAAGGGTTACAACGTTATCTTGGCTAATAAGCCAGTTTATGGCTATCTGGCTAGGTGTTTTGCCGTACTTTTCGCACATTTCGTCTAGAATTTTGATGCCCGGTTCTGTTAGCACACCCTTTTCAACTGGCCTCCAAGCTATAAACATCACATCATTTTCTTGACAATACTTTACTAGCCCAGCTTTTTCAGTTTCCCTAACTTTTAGATTTAGGTGTAGCTGATTGGCAACAATTTTAGCTTTAGAATACTTTTGCGCCTCAATCATTCTCGCGACATTAAAGTTACTTACCCCAACATGTTTAATTAGACCTAGTGATACAAGTTCGTTCATTGCTCCCATACTTTCTTCAATTGGTATTTCCAGACTTGGTGCGTGTATAAGATAAAGATCAAGATAATCCGTGCCGATTCTTTTTAAACTCTCTTTTGCTGAGTGTATTAAATCATCGTGTTTTAGATTAGCTTCCCGTACCTTTGAAACAATAAAAAGTTTGTTTCTGTCGTAGCCTTTTATGGCTTCGCCTAAGATCTCTTCTGAGTGACCGCCTGCATAAACTTCGGCTGTGTCTAAATGAGTTACACCCTGATCAATGGCGTATCTTATTCCTTCAATGTCGGCTTTGTCATTGTTTGAAGGGTCGGGTGTGTGTCTGCCGCCCATTTGCCAAGTTCCAAGCCCATAAACTGGCATCTCAAATCCATTTTTAAGCCTTTTGGTGGGGATGTTCACAAGAAAATAATAACACAACCTTCCCGTGCTAAAATCCCTTTGTGAAGTGGTTAATCGCAAGCCTTATAATTTTCATACTCGGTATTTTTAATCTTTTTGCTCCAATTCGAGGCGCCATTCAATACGCTTTTAATCCTCTTCAGTTTGGTCTTCAGCAGGTTGCGATAGGAATGCGCGATGGTTTTAGCTTTTACAAAAATTTGCGTTCAATTCATTCAGAAAATCTTACTTTGCTTGAAGAACTTGAAGGACTTCGTTCGGAAGTTTTATCTTTGAAAGAGCTTGAAGAAGAAAATCAGCTTCTCAGGAATCAACTAAATGTGGCGGATGTGGAAGATTTAAGCAGAGGTTTAATTCTTGCTCAAACTCTTGGAAACATTAATGATCACACGGGTACTAGTATTATTTTGGATAGGGGATCGGCGCATGGAATTTCTGCTGGCGATTTTGTTGTGAAAGGCAAGCATTTGGTTGGGGTTGTTCGTGGGGTTACGGCTCAAAGAAGTGATGTGGAGCTTATTACTTCGCCAACTTTAACACTTACTGTCATAGATTTTCAAACAAAAACTGAAGGCTTAGCCAAGGGTGAGTTTGGTACGGCGGTGATTATGGAGCGGGTTTTGCCGGACGAAAGCGTTAATGTGGGAGATACGGTTGTAACCTCCGGCCGTGATGGCAAAGTTTTCCCGGGGTTTTTGGTAGGTGAGGTAACCCAGGTGAGCGGGGAGTCAGCTGAGGTTTTAAGAAACGCTTCGGTTAAAGTTTTGCTTGATTTTGAAAATCTGGGGAAAGTATTTGTGGTTCCGAAATAAATATGAAAAAGATTTTGATTTTACTAGTTGTTAATATTTTCCTGGTTTTAATTCAAGTTTCGTTTTTGCGTGAGCTTGTAGGACCCGTGCTTATGCCAAACCTTGTCATAGCCTTTGCTTTTGCCTTCTTCTTTGCCGATAGGGAAGACTTAGCTCTTACAAGCGCCTTTATTGGTGGGCTACTTTTGGATTTGTTTTGGTTTAGCATCATTGGATTTTCTCCACTTATAATTATTGCCTCTCTTATCTTTTTTAAGTTTGTGAAGCAGTACTTATTTAGAGGTTGGGTAGCAAACTTAATTTTAGTTTTTCTTACCCAAGTCATATACTCAAACATTTTGTCAGGGTTTTCACAAACCAGCCAGCAATCATTTTACACAGGATTAACGACATTAATCTTTAGCATTTTGTTTCTTTTGATAAACGAAAAAATCTTAAGTTATTTTAAGAAATCAGGATATCTGTCGTAGATTTTCGCTGAATATTATTGTCAATAAGCATAAAATGAACATAAATTTGTTTGAAGAAATCTCGAATTTTACCAGGGGCCATACAAGGTCGAAATCCTCAAAAGGCTCCTTTGAAAGGTTTAGGGTTGAAGACATCTCGCCTCTCTCGGCCGAAGGTTCAGTGGCCCAACTCTCTGCAGATGAAAAGAATTGGCGTGGGATTTTTTTAACGCTTGTAGTTTTGGTAGTAGCTTTAGTTTTCGCCGCAAAATCTTTTGATCTTCAAGTTATTAAAGGGCAGGACAACCTAACTTTGGCTGAAGGAAACCGTGTTCGAATTGTAAACGAACGTGCAGAACGTGGTTTGATTTTGGATAAAAACGGAGAAGTGCTAGTTCGAAATAAACCCGCATTTAGTGTTGAGTTAACTGCTGACTTTTGTTTACTAAATGGAAATTGTCTAGACGAAGTAAATGAATTTTTGTCTGTAGTTTTACTAAACGCAGACTTAGAAAGAATTGCTAAAGACCTTGAGGCTAAAAAGCCGAATATTGTTATAGCTTCTGGCTTAAGTAAAGAAGACTTATTAACCGTTGAAACCCATTTACAAAATTTCCCAAACATTTCTGTGGTGGTTGATCCGGAAAGAGATTATTTATATTCAGATGCCTTCGCGCACCTCATTGGATACGTAGGCTTCGGAGACACTTTGTACCCAACAGTCGAAGGAAAGGCGGGAGTAGAGCAACAATATGATGCGGTTTTGAAGGGTATTTCGGGCGGAGAGGTGGTTCAGGTGGACTCTTCAGGTAGAAGGGTGGCGGTTCTTTCAGAGAAAAACCCAATTCCAGGAAGCGATGTTGAGCTTTACGTAGATAAGGGGCTGCAATTAAAAGCCTACGAACTTTTGAAAGCTAGAGTTGAAAGTAAGGACGCTACAGCCGGGGTTGTGGTTGCCCAAGATCCAAGAACGGGTGGAATTTTAGCTTTAGTAAGCTACCCCGCCTTTGACCCAAATAAGCTTTCAACAGGTTTGTCTCAGGCCGAGTTTACCGCTCTTGTTAGTAATCCCGGATTTCCGTTTTTCAATCGCGCAATTTCAGGTTCATATCCTCCGGGTTCAACTTTTAAAATGATTATGGCCGCAGCAGTTTTGGCCGAAAAAATTGTTGGCGAATACTACCAAATTAATGATGGTGGATTTATTCAAGTGGGCTCGTATATTTTTCGAAATTGGAACACGGCGGGGCACGGTTTGGTTGATTTGAGGAGGGCTTTGCAGGTTAGTAACGACACCTATTTTTATACGATGGGTGGGGGCTACGGAGGCGTCGGTGGCCTAGGTATTAGCAAAATTGCTGAATGGGCAAAGAAGTTTGGGTTTGGATCTAAAACTGGCGTGGATCTGCCAGGTGAGGTTGCAGGGTTTATGCCAGATGGTACCGAACGGGATTGGTATTTGGGGGATACTTATATTGCCTCAATTGGTCAAAGTGATGTTTTAGCAACTCCGCTGCAATTAAATAACGTAACAACTTATTACGCAAACGGTGGATTTTTGTTTGAGCCGCGAGTTGTTAAGAGCATTGATGGGTTAGGGTTTGACACAGAAGTTATTTCGCAAAATTTAATTGATTCACATATTTACGATGTAGTGCGGGAGGGAATGAAGATGTCGGTTGAGGCTGGCGGAACGGCCTACCCGTTGTTTGATTTTGCCGCGCGGCATGATGGAATTGAACTTGCCGGCAAAACCGGAACTTCCGAATTTGGTGAAGCCGGAAACGAAACTACCCACGCTTGGTTCACGGTTTTTGGGCCCTACAATGGAGAAGCAGAAATTGCTTTGACCGTATTTTTGGAAGAAGGTGGCGGCGGTTCTGATGACGCTGCGCCTATTGCTAAGGAGCTCTTGGATTACTGGTTTGGGCAGAAGTAATCTCTAATCTAATTAGAGTTTTCCCCCTTTTCTTTTTCACCAGCTTAGATTTACTTCAAGTATGGAAAATGGCGATCCAAAGAAAATCGTAGTCGTTGGTAGCCGTCGGTGTAGCGAGTATGGCACTGCAGTAACCAAAGATATTGTAGGCAGGCTGGCGGCAAAGGGGTTTGTAATAGTTTCTGGATTAGTGACAGGCATAGATACAATAGCCCACGAGACGACGGTGGAAGTTGGT